>JBAYGJ010000033.1:0-10324 GCA_041666685.1 Patescibacteria group bacterium
AAATGCCACCCTGTCCTCATTTCCGCCGGCGGTGAGCGCTCCGACCACGCCCCAAATGATCATGATGACAGCGATCAAGCCCAAGAAACCTAACACCCACTGAATGATTGTTATCACAGTTGACTCCAGATCAGCCGTTCCTAAGGCTAACGTCGAACCCAAATTTGGGTCTACCGTTACAGCTGATACAATACATGGCACTGAAACAACTATACAAATTAAAAAAAGAAATGATATTTTTTTCATAGCTATGGTTTATTCTAGCAATTTACACCTTTCCATTTGATGGCGGGATAGGGATAACCGGTCTAGCAAATTTTTTGAATATAACCAATACGACGAGTAAAACAATATTGAATAACCAAACGTAAGGTACCAAACCGCTGATAATTCCAAGAAAATTATTTTGGTACAAGCCATCAGCAGTGACTAATGTCCCAGAATCCCTCATAGTAGACGCTAACATCCATGGCTTTTGCTCAAAAAGCTGTAAATGGTTGTCAGATGTGACGAATGACTGGACATATGAATCATTTGCATTGGCATCCCCCATCCCATACCGGTCAATACGGTATTCAGCATTATTGATAAGTATTGCATCACAGGTAAATTTAATTTTTACTGAGGCAGGATCGATATGGCTAACTGAATATCCCCTAGTACCACCATCAGTCAACTGACACAATCCTCCAACAGTATACGTAACTATTGTCAGCGGAAATATAACTACCGTGAGGCCCATCAAAACTACTGCTAATAGTTTAACAGTTAATTGATACGTAAATTGTTTCATATTGTTATCTACGGTGGCTCCGAGGCTTGCCCACCGCATTGGCAAGACTGGTGGGAGCAGTCAGTCGGGGAATCTCCCGCCCTACTTAAATCAAATAAAAATTTATTGTGGCGGGAGAACCAAGATACTAGGCTTCACCCCTCAACTTCGTTCGGGGCAACAAGGCCTCGTAATCATCTTCCACTGCTGCGGGACCTGGATTCGAACCAGGATAGCCGCCTTCAAAGGGCGAAGTCCTACCATTAGACGATCCCGCAGCAGTGGAAATGATTTATTAAAAAATGGAGCCGATGAACCGCTCCAGAAGCATATCTATTCACCGAGCATGCGTCAAGCCTAGACGCGCAGATACCGGCCAATAGCGATCAGGGAACTAATCACGCTCAATGCGGTGGCAAACAGGACCTGCCAGCCGACAATCTGCCAAAACTGGGCGGAGAAATATTGTGAAAAATCAAGGTTATATCCTTCGAAAAAATTATTCACCTGGGGGCCGACGACAGACAAAAGCGGATATAATATCGCCAAGCTAAGCACGACCGCCAATAAGCCATACAGTAAGCTTTCCACTAGAAACGGCGCCCGGACAAACCAGTTTGACGCACCGACCAGTTTCATGATGCCGATCTCCTCACGGTGCGTGTATATGTTGATACGAATCGTGTTGAAAATAATCAGGATCGCGATGATGACAAATACGCCGCTGACGATGTACCCGATACGCTGGACCCGGTTGGAGAGGCTGTCCAGATGCTCAATCACTTTTTGGTTGTCGTCATAGTTCTTGTCCTGGATAAGAGAGGCGTACTCCTGGCTGTCCAGTACGGACATGATAACCGTATAATCTGTGATAGATTGCGCCTTGACTACCAGCGTCGCACCCAGCGGATTTGTATCCAGCTGGTTAATAGAATCCAATATGACGGTATCCTTGGCATGCTTGATTTTGAAATTTTCCAGTGCCTGTGATGCCGAAGTATATATGACGTCTTTTACCTGGCCCATGGATTCAAGCCTATTCTGGACATTCAATACATCTTTTTCCTGGACATCGGGCTTGAAATACACTGAGACGTCAACTTTTTCCTGGACGGACGTGATCGCTTTGTCTGCCAGCACATTGACCCCTGCCGCGGTCGTGACTGAAAGAAGCGTCAAAACTAAAATGACGATAGTCACGACGGACAGCCAGATATTCCTGAAAAAACCCTGGAGTGCGAATTTAATAGTTCTGACGAAAAATAACCACATAGTTATAGAATATATTTACCGCTGGCCTGGTCAGAAATAACGGTCCCCTGGTCGATAGTAATGACGCGTTTACGCAGACTGTTCACGATCTCGCGGTTATGGGTCACCAACACTACAGTCGTCCCGAATTCATTTATCTTTAAAAGTAAATTAATGATTTCTTGGGAGTTGATTGAGTCAAGGTTGCCCGTCGGCTCGTCGGCTACTAATATTTTTGGCCGATGGACTAGTGCCCGGGCGATAACCGCGCGCTGCTGTTCCCCTCCGGATATCTGCTTCGGAAACCGGTCAACTTTCTTTTCCAGTCCGACGATCTTCAGAACCTGCGGTACGATATCCCTGATCCGTTTCTGCTGGATCCCGGCCACTTCCATTCCGAAAGCGACATTTTCAAATATCGTCTTGCGGGGCAAAAGTTTGAAATCCTGAAATACGACGCCGATCTGCCGGCGCAAAATCGGGACCTCGGAAGGCCTAATGTCCGTGATGTTCCAATCGCCGATAATGACTTCACCGCGAGTCGGCTTTTCCTCAGCGATGATGAGTTTTATAAGAGTGGTCTTGCCGGTCCCCGACTGCCCGACGATTGAAACAAACTCACCGGCCCGTATGTAAAGCGTGACATTCTTCAGCGCAGTGGTATCTGGAGGATATATTTTTGTAACATTTTTTAACCTAATCATGTATCAACCCTCCTACATTAGTATTTACCCATAGGCCAATGATAACCGGCATTGGCTCTTATTCGTATTTTAACGCATCAATCGGATTAAGTCGAGCCGCCCGGATAGCCGGCGCTACTCCGAAAAATATCCCCACGACGGCCGTGAAGCAAAAAGCCATAATAATCGACCCGACAGTCAGGCTTGGGGCAAAACCGATCTGCGCTTCCAGGATGGCACTGCCGATAAAGGCAAGCCCGATGCCGATGGCCCCGCCAAATGAGGATAAAAATATCGCTTCCACCAAAAACTGGACCAGGATGTCAACGTTTGAGGCACCGACTGCTTTGCGCAAACCGACTTCACGGGTCCGCTCCGTGACGGAGACGAGCATGATATTCATCACCCCGATACCGCCGACCAACAGTGAGATGGCCGCAATCCCAGCAAGCATGTTCGTGACGATATTCAATATTGACGTGATCAGTTCCAGGAAGTCATCCTGCGTCATGACGGTAAAATTCTCGACATTGCCGTGGTTTGCCATCAAGGCGCTGGTCACTCCGACTTTTTCCGTTTCTATGTTGTCAGAATCATCAACAGTCGCAATGATCCGATGTACCTGGACTGGTCCGAAAACTTCCTCTGCAACGGTCAGCGGCAGTGCGACTATCTGCGTCAGCTCCGGACCCTCGATGACTGACGCGGTCACTTCCGAATCGTACCATCCGATGACTTCAAACTGCTGCGAACCGATGGAAATAAATTTACCGACAGCATCCTGATCTCCAAACAGCGCTTTTTTTACCCCATTCATCAACACTGCCACATGCGACCGCAGCCGGTAATCCTCGTCAGTAATTTGCCTCCCACGTAAGATATCGCTTTTGCCGAGTTTCAGGAACGTTTCCTGGATGTTCGGCGTGGTGGCATAGGGCAGGGCATTTGGCACCGTCTGCCCATTATACGAGACTGGCTGTGCCAAAATCATTATCGGTGTCACGCTGACAATATGCTGTCGGGCCTGAATACTTTCCACATCTTCGGTAGTCAGCGTCGACGATCCCACCATGCCGGTCGGCATCGATCCGGTAGATAATTTGCCGGGCACGATAATCAGTAAATTTGCGCCGATCGATTCAACTTCTTTTTTCAGGTCCTGTTTCAGTCCTTCGCCAAGGCCGATCAATATGACAATTGCAAAAACGCCGATAATCACTCCCAGCATGGTCAATAATGAGCGGACTTTCTTTGACCAGACCGACTGCAGGGCCAGCTTGATATTTTCCAGTAGTTTATACATAGTTACCCGGCAATTTTACCGTCATGAATATTTATAATTCTTTGTGCCATGGCGGCCACTTTAGGATCGTGCGTGACCAATATGATGGTCGTGCCGTGTGCATGGAGGTCTACCAATAGTGCCATGACTTGTTGGCCGCTTTTGCTGTCGAGATTGCCCGTCGGCTCATCAGCCAGGATCGCCATCGGTTCATTGACGAGCGCCCGGGCCAGTGCGACGCGCTGCTGTTCGCCGCCGGACAGCATTGATGGGCGCGATGTCAGTTTGGACGAGAGTCCGACCCGCTCAAGTGCAGCCCGCGCTTGGCTGCGCCGGATTTTTGGTCGGACTCCACGATACACCAATGGGAGCTCGACATTCGCCACCGTCGATTGGCGGGGCAATAGATTGAAGTTCTGAAAAACAAAGCCCACCTTATGCCGTCGGAATTTTACCAGCTCGCTGTGAGATTTATCCGTCATGTCTGCCCCGTCAAAAAAATACGTGCCATACGTCGGCCGGTCCAGACAGCCCAGCATGTTCATGAGGGTCGATTTCCCGGATCCGGACGCTCCCATAATGGCGACAAACTCCCCCCGGTCGATGGAAACGCTAACCCTGTCCAAAGCCCGAAATTCATTGGGCCCGTGTTCGCTGAAGATCTTTGAAACTTTTTTCAGTTCAAATAGTGTCATTTTTTATTTTACCACGGCTAAAGCGTACGTAATCAGTGAATTCGTCTCCTGGTAACGAAGGGCATCCGAGGAGCTACCCAGGACTACAGTCAAAATATCAGTAGTGCTCGATTTGTCGGCGCGGGCTTTTACCATCAGGCAATAGAGGGCTTCATCGAGATAGCCGGTCTTCATGCCGGTAATATACCAGGTACTGCCGATCATCTTGTCGCGGTTCGTGATGACATGAGGAATACCGGTATTGATCGTCTTGAATGAGTATGAAGGCGCAGTCGTGCCCTGCAAGATGCGGAAATCCCTGAGAGCCGCGGCGGCCAACCTGGCATATTCCGAGGCTGTGGACACATTGGTCGGGTCAAGCCCGGTCGGATCTGTAAAACGAGTGTTGGAGAGCCCCAGCGCTTGCGCTTTGGCATTCATCCGGCTGACAAACTCCTGTCGAGACAAGCCAGTAGATCTGGCCAAAGCGTTGATGGCATTATTTGCCGAACCGACCAGGCCGGTATAATACAAATCCTTCACGGTCAGCGTTTCACCGGGATTGATGGCCAGTTTGGAACCGATGGCATTATCCCCTGACTCATAGGTAACAACCTTGTCCCAGGAGGTGTTAGTGTCCAGGAAAACCATGGCTGAAACAATTTTTGTCAGGCTGGCTATCGGTAACACGTCATTTGAATTTTTTTCAAACACCGTCTGGCCATTCGCGACATTGATCGCAATTGCGGCTTTTGATTTGATGGCGGGCCTGGCGATCTGCGGAGCGGCCGTATCATCGATACCAAGCACCTTGGCGTCGGAAGACAACGGCGTGACCTGGACGCGGGCGAGCCCTGCCCAGGTTTTCGCTATCGCCTGGAATGCCGTCTTGGTCAGGTCGACCACCCGGCCGGGACCGAACGGTCCCGTAGAAACAACCTCGACATCGACGCTCTTCCCGTTATCAACATTCCTGACCCGCAGCATGGTGTGCATCGGGTAATTATTTGTCGCGACACCGTAGGTAAACCTGGAGGCATACCAGCTGGCAATCCCTTCCAGTTCCCGGGTATCCTCAAAAACGGCCAACCGGGCAAACGGCAGGTGGACGACAGCCCGTATGTAATGATTCTGGTAATCTGCTGATGAGGGCAGCTGGATCCAGCCCAGATTTTCATTGGCCCAATAATATATTTTCTTACGGTAATAGGTGTCAGAGTCAAAACGGATTGCAACGGTCAACGGCCGGTTAAATTTGAGGGGCGTAGTCGCTGACTGGTCCTTACGTAAGATGTCATAGAGGTAGCAATCACTCACCCGTGTCACGCCAGTCGGCATGGTTTTTTCCGAACAGTCAAACATTTTCGCATCCAGCGTGATTTCCTCATTGACAAGGTTGGGCATCACGGCAACGCGAAAATTCGCATTATCAAAATCCATAGTATAACCACGCAATATGGATGCCGCGGAAAGATTCAGCCTAGACGGCTCCGGCATGGCCTTAGCCTGATGAGCCCCGCACAGAAACACTATTGACAGAACCGCTAAAATCAAATATCTTTTCATAGCAGTTAAAATTGTTTATACTATCTCTATTCTTGCGGGTATAGTACAGTGGTAGTATGCATCCTTCCCAAGGATGAGATACGGGTTCGATTCCCGTTACCCGCTCCATGCCACCTTAGCTCAGCTGGTAGAGCAGTGCTTTCGTAAAGCAAAGGTCCCCGGTTCGATTCCGGGAGGTGGCTCCAGGAAAAAATACGTCACTAGAAATTGTTAAGTTCTACATGAGCAGTGCTTGAGCCTGTCCCGACGAACGTCGGGATAAAGCAAAGGTCGGAGGTTCGACTCCTCTTCCCGGCTCCAGCGGATTATTAGCTCAGGTGGCCAAACTATGAATGCCTGGGGTCTTTGTGTTGAGGATATGCAAGACTGAAATCACTGACGCGTCTTGCGCATACCCTAAACAGACCGCCCCTCACAATGCCTGTCGATCGTACTAGTTGCTGGTATCGGCAGAATTTGTATTAGCATCAGCCGCATTCGTATTGGCGTTCGTATCCGCATTTACATTCGTATCAGCGTCTATGTTCGTATCTTCTATCGTATCAGCGCTTGAAGCAGTCAGAATCTCATTATTATCACACGTTTCTTTTGTGGCTAATACCAGGCCGCAATCTTTTTTCCATTGCATACCAGCCAATAGGATCTTCACGCCCTTTTCACCTAATTGCTGGTTTATCCATTCGTCCAGATCTTTGGACTTGATTAGGATGTGTTCAGCATGCCACTGTTCTGCCTTGTCTGCAGTAGCATCGGTATGATCGATGAGCTTGATGATGTGATACCCATATTGGGTCTGCACGAGACCGGACACTTCCCCCACTTTTAATATCTTTGTAGCCTCCTCGAACGGTGCGACCATCTCTCCGGCTCCAAAAAAACCCAGATCACCGCCGCTTGATGCGGTCGTGTCTTCGCTGTTCTCTTTGGCGATATCTTCAAATGTCTTGTCCCCTTTATTGATTAAAGCTAAAACGTCTTCTGCTTTCTTTTTGGCTTCGGCATTTATAGTTGCATCGGTTGCGATGTATTCCTGTAATTTCGTCCGATAGAGATACGGCTCGAGAACTTTTCGTTTGAATGTTGCGGCATCCCAATTATACAGCTGATCCAGTGCCTTAGTGACCTCATCGACGCTGCCGGCCTGCTGGACGATAGCCTCGAATTCACTGTCGATTTCCGTCTGATTGACCGTCAATTTATTGGTGGCGGCCGCATCGGCCACAAACTTCTCCCGGATAAGCCGCGAGATGACGCTTTTCTCCAGATACGTATCGGTCGGTTTGGCGGAAGCTCCGGTCGTATCGCTTTTTGCCTGGGCGTCATAGAAAAAATTTAGCGTAGCCAAATCTGTCTGATACATTGAATAAGACACCGGCTCCATGCCGATCAGAGCAACGGGTAAATGCAGTGTAGTGGCTATGCTCTTGCTGAACTGGTCGTGCCAGTTGAAACGATAAATCCCCACGGCGACCACAGCAATGCCGATAACAATCACCGCAACCAGGCCGAGGACAGCGCCGATCGCAATCCGGAACCCGGTCCGTGATTTTTTTGGTTTCGTAATATCTTTATCCAACCCTGAGTCACCGGCTAGAATCTGATTAATATCCTTGTGCAGCTCCTCTGGTTTCTGAGCTGCCTGCGGTGCACTGGCCGACTGACTGACTGGCTTTTTTGGTTCATCCATAATCGTATTCATTAAATTAAATGTAAATTAAATTAATTAACTTTTTGATTCGTTTAAAAAGTAATCCAGCCATCGCTGCGGATTGGATCTGGCGTCTCCGGTAGTTTGGTTTGAGTGTTCCTGCGCAGCCGATGGCGATGTAACTTTCTCCGTGTCAACGCCCAGTACGGCTACTACGGATTCGCCTGGTTTTTGCATCCCCAATTTCAGACGGGCCTGCTCTTCCTGGTAATTTGGCGTACTTATCACGTTAATTAAATCGGAAAGCTCGGCATTTTGTTTCTCCAGGGCTACCGCCTGATCTTCGAGCGACTGAATCTGGCTCTGGATCTGATGCCGCCTGATCATTTCGCGGCCGACGGCCAATCCCAATCCAACCAGTAATATCAGCTCAAAAATCACTACTAACTTAGAATGCAGCAGACGTTCAATTAATGGCTGTTTTTGTATTGGCATGTGAAAATCGTGTGAAAATGTGGGCAAAAGTAAGATTATTTTAACAATTTTCAGATAATACGTCAAATAAGGCCATTTGGACTGGCTGCCAATTGTCATTTCATCATACGGGTGCTGCACCAGAGCCGTTCACTCACTCCTGTTTCTTGAGAGATTCTATTACTACTGCAATAATTTCATCCAGGCGGTAATCTGATTTTGTATAATATTTTTCTACTCCCAACTGAAGATATGACGTAACTTTATCCGCGCTGGCAGTATTCGAGACCACGAATATCGGAATAGTTTTCCATACCGGAGAATTTTTCACTTCCGTGACAAAATCCAGTCCGGTCTTTGACCCGAGCAAATAATGGTCAAGCCAGATCACATCAACCTTATCTAACGACTTCAAATAGTCTAAAGCCTGATCTACGGTTCTGGCAGTGATTGTTGAAAACCCGGATGTTTCAAGTTTTTTCTTTATTGCCGTCTGTAAAGGTAACTCGTCCTCGACGATTAATACTACTTTTAACTGAGCGGTACTCATAAATATTAATTTACTTTTTTTAAGCAAGTGTCTTCGTCCCCTCTTTCTTGGCCATCCCGGTCAATGGGATAGTGACAAAAAAAGTCGTTCCTTTATTTTCTTCTGATTCAAACCGAACGGTCCCGCCCGAACCTGCAACGATCGCTTTGACGATGTACAGTCCCAGTCCGGTCCCCTCTGTGTCCGCTTCACGCACATTGTCCGCACGGAACAGTTTTTTGAAAATCTGGGATTGCTGAGATTTCGGAATCCCCATGCCGGTGTCGCTGACGGAGAGCAGTAGGTCTTTCTTATTTTGGGTGATAGCCAGCGTGACCTTCCCCGTATCCTTGGTATATTTTACTGCATTGGTCAACAGGTTTTGAATGACCATCCGGATCAGTTTCTTGTCAAGTAAGATTTTCTGAATTTTTTTCTCATACTTTTTGGTAAACACTTGATTTTTTTTCTTGATCTGAGGCTGCAGCTCCCCGATGACACTGTCCGCGATTTCGCAGATATCGGTCTTTTCCGGCTCGACCATGAATGTCCCCAATTCCAGCCTTGATACGTTGAGCAGCGAATTCACCAGACTGACCATACGTTGGTTACTGTGATAAATTTCATCCAGGAAGCTCCTCTGCTCTTTGTTCAGTTTCCCGGCATCTCCGGCCAGCAGCATTTCCGTGTACCAATTGATGGCGGACAGCGGCGTCCGTAGCTGATGCGAAGCTAATGACACAAATTCTGTCTTGGCGCGGTCAATCGCCAGCTCCTTGCTCACGTCACGTTCAATACCGACAAAAAACTGAACATTCCCCCGGTTATCAAGTATCGGAGACACGCTGACAGCTGCATCATATATTTGACCGTCTTTTCGCTTATTTTTAATCACCCCGGTAAAAGATTTTTTGACTTTTTTGATGGTTGACCAAAATTCCTGATAAAAATCCTTGCCCATTAGTCCGCCCCAGAGGGCATTTGAGCCGGCTTTTTTCCCCAAGGATTCTTGCTGAGAATATCCCGTTATTTTTTCCGCGGCGGAATTCATATAGATGATTTTGCCCTCTGGATCAGTGATAACGACATGATCAGACGCCTCAGCCACCGCCCTTTGGAATTTCTGCAGATCCTGTTCGTTAGTACGTTCACGGGTGATATCCCTAAATACTTCGATGGTACCAACCAGCTCATCATCGATAATAACCGGCGTCACGGTTACAGATACTGGGAATGATGAGCCATTGCGCCTGAAATAATAGTACTCGCCGCGCTGGCGTTTTTGGGTCTGTATCGCCAAGGTAGCCGGGCGTTTGGACCGGAGGATTGGCTTTTCCTCGACATCAAGCATATTGACGAAATCTACAAGTTTTTTATTTTGTACGGCCTCAAACTCATGCCCCAGCATTTCCACCGCAGGCTTATTAATAAATAATATGTTACCC
>JBAYGJ010000034.1:0-9571 GCA_041666685.1 Patescibacteria group bacterium
AAAGTGTACCCAGAACTTCCCAGCAGGATTCTTCAGATGTACGGTGTCACTGCGTGACTCCCACTTCAGAATCCAGGGGTTGCACTCCCAGTAAGCGACCTGCGACAACCAGAGTGTGTCCACGTGGATTTGATAGAGGGTGTCGACTTTCCATTTGACAATCTCCACCGTATCCGTGACCGGGTACGGGATCGAATCAATCAGGGTATCGACGACGTACACCGGATATGGGATCGAATCGATTTCGACTTCCTTCGCCACTACAGTAAAGGTTGCGAAAGCGGAATCGAGACGGCCGTCCGCATCCTGTACAAAGTACCAGGCCAGGTACTCGCCAATAGAGTCGGCAGTATACTGAATGCGCGGATCTATTCCTATCTCATGCCCGCCGACTATCCAGCTCCGTTCATACGGTGCAACTCCACCGGAATCATCGCCGATCAGTCCGACCGGATTACCGATCTCAACCGTTGAAGGAATCACGCTGGCCGCGACCCATAAAGGCAGCGGCGACGGAGTCGGCTTCGTAACATACCGTTCACTGTCGCAACCGATAATGAAGGCGAGCGACAGCATCAACAGTAACATCAATACACAGAATTTCAGTATCTTCATGGATATTTCTCCCTAGACTAGAGTGTTACGACCAGCTCGAGCCGGCCCGTTACCTTGTAGTCTACGTCCAAACGGTCGTAGTACTCGTCCCAGCCGTAGCCAATCAGGCCGCGGGCACCGACTGACTTGTACTCAAACGCTAGGCCAGCTTCCGCTACCCGGCGCTTGATCAAATAGTCGAAGGTGGATTTCGTGTCGTTCTCCACCTGCGTCACCCCACAAACCAACCCGAAACGTGAGTTGGTTTTGAGCGTGTCCTTCTCGTCCTGCCATTGAGCCACGACATACATGACGGAAGCGCTATATAACATCCCATACGCTTCCACCGTCGTACCGTCGTTCACATGCTGGTCGTTGGTCAAAATCGAATGGCCGATCTTAACGTCACCGACTAACCTCGGTCGTATGTTAAGCCGAACGCCGGCGCACAGAACGACATTGGATTGAGGCGCTGATGATATCCCGATGGTCACACCGCCGAATAAAGGGGCTTTTGGAGAGCAGGAATTCTTGCAGGGAGGCTGACCGCGTTTCGACGTATCAGCTTTTGAGATCGTTTCGACACTTGGTATCGTGTCGATCCGCTTTTCGCGCTGCAGGAGAAGTTCATACTCCTCCCGAGACACCCATGGACTTTTCCGTACGTAAATTTTCACGTAGCGGAACTCCCGACCTTTCTGTTCATGCTGCCGAGTCAGTTCCAGGGCGTGGAACGGATCATTGAGTCCTGCCGTCTCGACAATACATCGGCCACCATCTTTCCGGCCATTGTTAATGGCAGCGTTCAAGGCCTGGTGCAGACTTCGAGCGATCCAGAGAACCCCATCGCTTCCCGCTTCGATGGCGATAACCAACGACGCATCTGCGTTGACGGTATCCACCATCCATCGCAAGTTCGGATCAGATTTCACGATCTCCACGGCCGACTTCGGTAAAGCAGACTTGCCTTCTTCGAAATTGAAAACCACCGGATTCCCGATGACCTTCACTTCCGCTCTGCCCGTGGCCGCAAGCGCGAGAAACGCTGCGAAAAAAACCAATAATTTCAGTCTCACGTTATACCTCCTGTGAGTTGAAAGGTTAAGTAGCTAATAGGTTTACAATGTCCTTTTTCTGTTTGAAAAATCCGATAGGTTTAGAATCGGAACCTCTGATGTTACCAGATAATCTCAAAAAAGTCAAGGGTCTACATAACACAAAACCCACCGTATTGGTGGGCCTGCATTTGAAATAGAAGGCGTTTATCGGTGCCGGACCGTGCTAATTTTTTTCCCGGCTCTTCGTCGGTGCTTCTTGTTCGCCACTTTGGTTTTCTTGTCCATAACAGTTTGAGTTAATAATGCACACAGTGTAACAGAATAATCATCAGCAATCAAATACGGAAAAAATAATTTACTCTTCTCTCCAAGATTGCTGGCCGATATTATAGGAAATGATTACATTGGCGATCTGATTGTAAACGCTCGCCAGATCCGCGCCAGTCGGGGCATGGAAATAAAGGGGCGCACCGTCAACAGACGTGGCTACATCCCTCAGGAACGGTTCATTCACGGTTGCGCCTAACCCAATAGTGAAAATAATGATCCCTTTTGATTTGGCAGATGCTGCTTTCTCAAGGGCATATTGCTCAGCGGTAGCCTCTACCGGACGGTTCGCCCGGCCATCTGTTAACAAAATTTCAACACGCGCGCTCTCCGCCTCGACGCCATCTAACTGCTGGGTTGCCATGCCAAGCGCATCGCCAATATTCGTATAGTCTGCTGGCGCAGGCAGCGCGTCAATTGCCAGCTTGGCTGCGGTAAAATCGTTGGACGCTATAAAATCGACCGACTGGACAATGTTATAAGATATCACGCCAATGGCATCCGAAGCCGGATCCATAAAATCAATAAACGACTTAGCCGCTTCTTTGGCCAGCGTATAGGGCTGGGGACCCCAGGCTCCATGATGTGCCAGACAGGTCGAATAAGAAGGATACTCGGACAATGTACAGTAGGTTCCACCATTGGCCATGCTCCCAGTGCGGTCCAAAATATGATAGATGGCGGACGGCGTGCGTGTTTCGGATGCGCCAGCGTCAGTATAGAACGAGCTGACTGTCCGAATATTTTTATCAAAAGCACCGGTACTCACCAATTTTCCGTCTGCAGAACCAGGGTCATGCTCCGGCGTTACGGTACACGTGGAACCGTCCAGAGTGATCGAACCGCCGGAAAAATCGGCGTCCGTGCGTAGTTTCAGGTATCCCTCCTCTAGACAACTCTGAGCGGAATAAAAAGCCTGCTCAGTCGAGGCGCTTTGGCGGGCCATGACTGATTCACGCATGGCATTGACATGGTCAGCGAATATAAGCAGAAACAAAACAGTCGAGGTGATAAACACCATGATCAGTGTGATGCTGCCGTTTGTATTTCGAAAATTTCTGGACATAATATTATTTTTGGCGAAAAGCAATTGTTGATTCGATTGATGACTCCCGGTCATTTTTTACCGTATTAAGGCGTACATGCAGCGAGGCTGAAACTTTATTGAACTGGACGGTTGAAACCTTGACTCCGGCTTCGATGACCGGGCTCAGAGCACCATCATCGGGGGGGATAACGAATGACTGTCCATACCACAATTGGCCGTCACGGCCACAATACACCGAGACGATCGGCCTGCCGGGATCGTTAAAATTATATGAATAAATAGTTGCCCGCGTACCGTCCGCACTGACAACTACATCATATGCGTTACGAAGGGATAAGGTCATTTTCTCCAACGCCAACCGGCTGCTGTGCTGGGTTAATTTCTGATTGTCTGAGGACAATCGAATTTTAGTGGTCTGGACCAAAAAAAGCGTGGACCCCAGCATCACCATGGAAGAAATGCCCAAATATACCAAAAGTTCCATAAGTGTTACACCCGATTGAGATTTGAATATTTTAAACATGTTATTGCCCCTTCCAATTAGTCACATAACTAGCCAATTGCACTTTCTTAGTCAGCCCATGATCCTGCCAGGTGACGGTAACGACAATTCTACGGACAGCGGGGTCCTCAGCCCCGCTAGCAGCTAGATTGCCCGATCCGTCACGGAAGGCTTTTGAAATAGACACTATTCTGGTGAATGCGCCTTCAATTTTCTCACCGGGCGGCATGCCTGCATCCGACTGCAAAACATATGAATTGCCAGACTGGCCGATTATATAATTTCCGGGAAGCACAGAACCGATAGACGGCCAACTCTGCTCCTTGATGGCAAATGCCTGCTCCATCGACTCTTTGGCAAAAGCTGCGGCCAGCGATTCCATTTTTGCGCTGGCGATTACTCGGTTATTGGCGGCAGCAAATGAGCCGATCGCCACGGCGAATACAACCAATAGCGCCACGCTCACCATCACTTCGATAAGCAAACTGCCTTGATTATCTTTAATTCTCATAAATTCACCGACGTTATTTGACCAGAAATCGCAATATCCACCTTGCTTAAATCATGACCTTGAACCTCTAATACAATACTCGTCGCCGATAATGAGGCGCCAGTCAGTTTTTCAAATTGGACAGGGCCATGCTCAATAGAACAGCTGTACCCTTGGGGCAACACCGTAGTCTCGGGAGTCAGCTCGGGCTGCGTCGAGGTATAAGAAAACAGGATTATTGTATTCAATTGGCAGCGCAAGCCCCAGGCCCGCCCATTTTGGGCGGTCATTGACCTGCTTTGCGCCTCCCTGACCAGCTGGACTACACTATCACCGGTACTGCGAGTTTGGGCGCGTTCGCGTGACGCTGCCAATGACATTGACCCAAAAGTCGCTATGACGGCAACAATACCGACGACTATCAGCACTTCTATTAGGGTAAAACCATTCTGTTCGGTTCGGTGGCTCATATAATGTTCGCAAAATTCCACAATGGATAAATAATGGCCAAAGACACGCTCCCGACGACCACTCCAGTGACCAGCAATAATGCCGGCTCGATCATCGTCGAAAGGTTTGACGACCAATTTTGGATATCGTCGTCATAATATTTCGCCACATGGCTGAACATGACATCTAGATTTCCGGTTTCCTCGCCGGTCATGACCATTTTATTAAACAAAGGCAAAAATATTTTCGGCGAGCCTTTGAATACGTCAGTCAATTTTACGCCACGACGGATAAACGGCTCGGCGGCTTTCAGTGCGTCCTGGTAAGCCTGGTTTGAAGCGACATGGCTGGCTAAAATCATGCCTTCATCAATTGAATACCCCCCATGAGTCAACATATGGAGAGAACGGGAAATCATAGCCAGATTCAACTTTTTGATGATAATGCCGATAATCGGTAAACGGAGAAGCAGGCGGTGCATGGCACGGCGGAAGGAAATGGAAGCCCGCAGTTCAGACCGAAAAATGAGAAACAGAGCAACCAGCCCGATGGCAATATATAATCCGTACGCCAGGATAAAATGGCTGATATCGACCAGAGCTTGGGTATAAAATGGCAGTGACGCCCCGGAATCCACGTACACTTGGGAAATTTTTGGGATGACAACAATCATCATCACGATCACGATGGCAATCATGGTAAAAACGATCAATGCCGGATACACCAAGGCATTCCTGATCTTGCGAAGCAACGCATAATCACTTTCCTGCTGTTTGACCAGATATTCGATAGTTTCTACCAATTTTCCACCGCGTTCCCCTATCCGGACCATGGCAATAATTACCGGGGAAAACAGGTTCTTATGCTGGCTCAATGCCACTGAAAACGGCTGCCCCGCTAACACGGCCTTTTCGGCGTCAGCAATGACTTTTTTCATCAATGGGTTCGTCGCTTGCTCCCTTGACGAGGACAATGCTTCGGTCAGGTTCAGTCCGGCCCGCATCATGGTCATGAGGTTCCGGAAAAAAACGATCCGGTCGATCCGCGAGATATGGCGGAAAATTTTCCGCCAGCCCAACATGCTGTTTTTGACTTTAGACAGCGTGACGATCGATACGCCATGCTCGGTTAATTGCTTGGCAGCCTGACGTTTTGTCCAACTGCGGACATGCCCACGGTAGATGGAGTTTTTCAGATCAATGACTGTGTACTCAAAAGTATTCATATGTTTTCTATTTAAAATTATTATTGAATAATTCGCGCTATTTCTTCCACCGTTGTCTGTTTGGCCTGGATTTTTTTCAAACCATCCTGCTGCAGGGAACAAAAACCCCGTCGCTCAGCCTCAGTATGCAAAACAGCCGCTGGCGAACGCTTGATAATCAGATCATGCATCATATCGTCGATTTCCAATATTTCAAAAATTCCGACCCGACCACGATACCCGGTCTTCAGGCATTTCTGGCACCCCTGGCCAGCGGCCACGGACAGAGGCAGGTCTTTTGCTTTGCCGGTAAATGCTTCGGGCAATACATTTATGATATATTCCTTTTTGCAATTCGAACAAATTTTTCTGGCCAGGCGCTGGCCGATGACCGCGCGGACCGTCGAAGCAATCAGATACGGCTCCACGCCCATGTCAAGCAGACGCGGAATTGCCGCTGCGGCACTATTCGTATGTAGTGACGACAGTACCAGGTGGCCGGTCAGGGCTGCATTCACCGCGATAGTAGCAGTTTCTTTATCACGAATTTCGCCAACCATAATAATGTCCGGATCCTGCCGTAACAATGAACGTAACCCGTCTGCGAACGTCAGATTGACTAACGAATTGACCTGAACCTGGTTTGCCCCGGACAAATGATATTCGATCGGGTCTTCTATGGTCGAAATATTCACTTTCTTTTTGCTGATCGCTTTCAGCATGGCATACAACGTGGTCGTCTTGCCTGAACCGGTCGGACCGGTAACCAAAACCATACCATTGGAAAACCCGAGTAGTTTCTCTATCTGGCGGCGATGAGTGGCCTGCATGCCGAGAGTATCGAGTGACAGCTCCTCATTATCCGTATCCAAAAAGCGTAAGGCGATTTTTTGGCCGTATAAAGTAGGAATAATAGAAACGCGTATGGCAATGCGATATCCTGATTCATTAAAAGTGAAGCGGCCGTCCTGCGGGCGCATATGCTCATCAATGCGCAACCTGGCTAAAATCTTTATGCGGGCCAACAGTGAAGCGAGGATCTCTTTTGGCAAAGTAAAAATTTCATGCAGCTGGCCATCAATGCGCATGCGGATCAGCACATGCTCCTGCCTGGGCTCGATATGCATGTCGCTGGCTTTGCTCCTCAGTGCGAACATCACCAAATGGTTTACCAAAGAAATGATCGGCACCTGTTGCGCCGTCGCCTCTGGTGACAGCGAAGAATTCTTTGCCCGATCGATCAGCTCTTGGATATATGTCCGGCTGTCGTCAGCAGAATGGTCGAATGTCAGCTGGAGTATCTGTTTGATCGTTCCCTGGTGGGCGAGATACGGCTCAACTTTTTTACCAAGTTTAGTACCGATAAAGTTTACCAATCCCCCATCATCGGGATCCGCCATGGCGACATACACTTTTTCATGATCCTCATAAAAAGGAAGGATAGTATGTTCCAGGCATACGGAAGCAGGCAACAGCTTGGCGGTTTCGAGGTTAATTTCCAATTGGGTTAGGTCAATAACCTGTTGCTGGTGCGTCTGTCGGAGCAGTGAGACAATTTTTGCCACAGTAGAAATATTTTGGTCAGCGCAAAAATCAAGCACATTGCCGACCCGCTGCTTTTCATACTCCTTCAGCTGCTGGGAGGCTTCTTTGCTAATTAAACCCTCTTTTTTTAATATGTCTGTTACCTGTTTCGAGACCATAAAAAGATATTAAAAATAACCCAGCATCTTATATCAAACGCCCATATTTGTCAAGGGGGTAGGCAAGAATAAAAAAAGCCACCCCTGTAGAGTGGCCCTAACGTCAGATCAATAGTCATGCCGGGTTTTGGCTGACCTCTTTCCAATACAACCCTCCGCAGCGGCAGCGAGGGAAGCATTTGTCCTTTTCCAGGATTGCCTGCTTGCCATATTGGCAAGGCTTGCCATTATTGCCGTTGCAGGCATAGGTTCCGTCATGGGGGACCCATTCATACGACCTCAGATACAATTTCTCTGCCATGCTCAACCTCCTGTTTGTTTTCTGGAGCAGATACACGCCACATTACTCCGTACGATTTCTACAGTCAAGATAAAAAAGCGTCCTTTCAACAGGACGCCTTAACGCTACTCTTACCTAGCGGACTTTGATCTTGAAATGCCAGACCTGGGGACGGTTGCATGACGTGCACTGGATCGAATGATCGAACGTGGCCGATGCATACTTCGCATCCGTATAAACCTTGCTGATGGTTGTCCGGACACTCTCGGTGAATTTGCTCTGGCCAAATCCCTCCAAACAGATGGTCAGGCACCCGTCTTTGTCGAGCTGTGAAAAGCTCGCTTCATTGAGTACCCTCTCAATTTCGCTTATCGCGTCATTAATAAACCCCTGCTCGTCCGCTTCCATCCGGCTGGCCGAATCACTTTGGCTGGTCACTCTAGTCCGCTTCATGAATATGCCTCCTGTGCAATATTTGTTTTTCCAATTTTCATCCAAATCTACCGTACCGCGCTCTCTATGTCAAGATGTAAAAAAAGCCTATCACGCCTCATTGCTCATGGCATATAACAATATCTAAATACTCTCATACCTTTTATCGTAACAGTAATACCTTATATTACAGCGTAATGTTTTTTCATTAATGAAATCACGATCTGAGGAAATCTCTTTGCCAGACGCGTCAAATAACCGGTCACACATGCAGTCAACGTCATCTATTTTTATGCTTCCGTCAGGATTCCTTGCATTGCCACCTGCTCCAGGACAGCTACACATTGCCGAATACCAATAGTATGTTTTTCCGTCTGCGGTGCATACATTAAAATCAACATCTCCCATCAGATTACAAATCGGCTTGGGGTTTCCCGGTGGCGGCTTGTAGAAGTATGTATAAAAACCGAATCCCGCTCCTAAAATTATGCATACGCCACAAATTATCAAAATCAATCGCAGACGATCTTTTGGTTTAACGGATTTGCCGCCGCTGTTTAATATTGGACCAGCAACATTCTCCATAGTATGATAATAATATTACTTCCAGAGTATTGGCCGGTCTTTTGGCACGATCTCTACCCACGTCGTGCCGCGAACAAACTGCACCTCCTGGCCGTTTGTATAATAATACCTGGTGCGTGAAGACATTAGTGGTTTGCGCCAGATGATCTGGGACAGCTTCCCGTCCTGGAGCAGCCAGCCGCGCCCGCCGCCGGTTATCTGGAGAGCAAGGTGTTTCTGCCAGTCCAGAACCTTTTCTTTCTCAATCAGCTGGACTACGACATTTTTCGCCGACAAGACGGCCTTAGCTGACAGATTCACGTCCCCGTGCGGCTTACCTCCGTTGTATCGTAAAAAAGAATTTGAAGCCCGGTCATACTGCCAAGCCACGATATATTGGCTGCCCGATTTGAAATCGATGATAAGTTTCTTTTTTTCTTTTGGCCGGTTCTTCAGCAACGCATCATCCTTGAATTTCCACATTTCGAACGTAGCTCCGGCCGTAGTCAGCTTGAAATCATTCTTCATTTTCTTGATGAGCGCCCCGCTCGTGAACAGGTTATGCGTGGTGGCTGTTTTCCCCGCCCGGAAAAAATACCTGGCCGTTTTATTCACCAGCGCATCGATGCTCCGGACTTTCAACTTGCCGAATTCATTGAACGCGTCGCGGCTGCCGCCGGCATGCAAAATAGTGGCATTGTACTCTTTGGCCAAATCCACATAATACGGACGGGCGGAACGGACTGGACCGATTTTCGCCTGGTTTTCTAATACAGACAGCATCAGAAATCGTGGAACACCGCCTTCGGCGAGCGCTTCATATACGAGCGAGGCGGAAGCCAACCCGGCCTGCGGACGGACTGACGCCAAATTTTCAACCATTACCCCGACCGGCTGGATATTTGCCTGGCTATACGGC
>JBAYGJ010000035.1:0-9493 GCA_041666685.1 Patescibacteria group bacterium
AGGTTCTCGGTTCGAATCCGAGCCGCGGAGCCAGGAGGAGGGATTTTATATATAAGTTGACGGTATAGATTGTCGGCTGTAAGTCCCGAGCGGAGTGAGGGATTCGAATCCGACTCGCGGAGGTAGTCGCTTATTTTTTATATCATATAAGTTCTACGACCGGCTGGCTGTCCCGCTGTATGGCGTGGTGACTGGCCCCGATAGAAATCCAAGATTTCGTACGGGGCTCACGGAGTTGGGGATATTATGTTTAAGGGCAGTATGGCTCAGGAAATCATGGCGGATCCAGTGGGATTATAAGAAAATATTATTAAGCACAGGGTCAAGCCAGTACAGCTGAGGCAAGGCAAATATATTATTGTAAGATCAAAAACTATTATGACTAACCGACCACTTTCAGCAGGCATAGCGCATGTCGTGCCGCCAGACTTAAAGAAGGCGCTTACTGCTGACAAAACAGCCGCCAATCTCTGGGAAGATTTGACGCCTATAGCGCGCAACGAGTGGATCTGTTGGGTAGAATCAGTAAAGACTGCAGAAACGAGAAAGGAACATGTCCAAAGAACAATTTCAGAATTGAAAGAGGGGGTGCGCCGTCCATGTTGCTGGATAGGATGCATTCACCGAAAGGACAAGCCGATGAGCCCTTCACAGAAATTCATGTTGGGTAAGAAAACAAAAAGCTTAACGTGAAATTATTTAACTGAGTATATGAAAAAAATGATTAGAACGGCGCTCTGTATACTCGCAATACCGTTCGGTGTGTTTTTGTTTATTTTTGGGGGATATGATGACAGTCCCGGAGCACAATTGCTAGGATTAATAGTGGTTATTATCGGAATTGTGGGCATCATTAAGAGTAAGAAAAAAATTTCTAGCTAAAAGTACGTTCGAAGATCGTCGATCAGATGGATGGGGTGATTTTTCAATAGGAAAATCGCCTTTTTTAGTTTTTTATTGCAAATTTTTAGGGTTCCCCCCATGAAGACCAATATTCACTTGACAGTAGAATATTAGGCGTTATACTGACTATATCGCATTACGATACATGAACCAACAATTACTCAAAGGCCATTCACGACTCCTTATCCTTGCCGCTTTGAATAAGCAGCCAATGCACGGGTATGCATTGTCGGAATTCCTCAAAGAGGAAATGGCCGAGACCTTTAAATTTGGTGTCGGTATGCTGTACCCGTTGCTCCATAAACTGGAGCAGGATAGATACATTGTTGGTCGTTGGGAGGAGTCTGCCGGATTGCGCAAACGAGTCTACCGGCTCACCAAACGAGGGGAAAAGGAGCTCCGCGAAAAAAAACAAGAATGGGACAATATGTCGCTGTTAGTTCGAAATGTCATTAATGATACTGCCATATGACCAATGAACAATTTCTTCAAGTGTTTAAACATTACCTTGCTGTCGGTGGTCGGAAAAGGGAAGAAATCGTCGCCGAGGTGGCCAGCCATTTACAGGAGCAGTCGGCCGACAAACTTGGAGACCCGGCGTTGTTAGCACGAAAAACCAATCGTGTGCATTTGGGGCTCTTCGCTTCGTTTCAATCCCTGGCGATTACAGCTGCCATTACGACACTGTTCTTTGATGTCATTGTCCCTTATGTTGGACTAATTTATCACGGAAGTCCAGTGTGGAAAAACGTTTCATGGATATCCTCAGTGCTCTGGCAGTGCGTCCCGTTTATTTCCCCAATCCTGTTTATTTACGGCGCGCATGCTATTAGTCGCATGCGGAATAGGTGGGTGAATACAGCGGTGCTGGTGGTTATTTTTTCGGCTGGATTCGCAGTCCAGCAGGAGCTGATGCAAGCGGCAGGTTATTTATTTATCTCTACTGTCAGTGGAAGTACATCAGTGTGGTCAATGCACATACAGCCAATAGTTTCTTTTGTCTTTACCTATGCCATCATCGGGTATGCGGTGATGGCCATCACCGCGGGGCGGCAACTGATCGTCTCTCGTCACCAAGTAATTGACATTACGCTGGCTTTTATTCTCGGAGGTGCTGCCGCCCGCTTCCTGTTGCCGATGATTTGGAATGCCATCACGACGTTTCATTATACGGTAGCCATGTCCGGATGGTCGGAATCTGTTTTCCAATATCTCACAGCGGCCAGCATTGGCATTGGTCTGTTATGTGCGGGCTTTGAATGGTTCCGTATTCGGGCTGTAAAAAAACTTGATACCATCAAATAGCTTTTTAGGTAGCGTTAAAGGGGTCTCATTAATTTTAGAAAAGACGTGAGTTTAGCCTAAAGGCCCCTTAATGTCTGATTAGGTCCTAAATCAAGATCGGGGTGGCTATATGGCCGCCTTTTTATTTTCCAATAGTGAATTTTGCCACCAATTTTTTGCATGTCCCGTGCTCAGCCAGCAGGTATATGCCTAATGCCAGGGCCGTGAAAGAGAAATTCATTTTTGGGATGCTTGACCGTATAGAATTCGGCAATTTTTTAAATCGGGCAATGGTCAAATGGGGGGTGTAGTTTCGTCCTACCGACCGATAACCGTAACGCAAGACATTCTTTCTCTGGAGAGACCGCAATCCAAGGAGCGTACTGTCCGAATGATGCCGCAATGAGTTCAATGCCTGAATAATGTGGCGTTGCAGCGCGGCGATGCTCTTTGATCTGATAAATGACATGTCTACATACCCCGGACTGATGGTGCGGTAGTGGCTGCTATAAATTGGGAAAGGTTTTGTTTTTTGAGCAATCGAACCGAGAAGCCGTTTCACCTGCCCAATGTGCCGGGTATTGAACGTTGCCATGTACAATGTAATATGCGGGAAATATTTCTTATCATCCAGAGTGAAGTAACTATGGGTAGTTTTGAGATTTTTACTTACACGAATAGCCAGCCGGGCAATTACGGGTGTCGGGATGACAACAATATTATATGCGATAATTTTTTTTGCCATTTTTTTACACATTAGTATTGATACGGCAAGTATACACTGTCTAGAGTTATCCATACAAGAAATGATCCGACCGTATGGTATTATGTATGTATGAAAGGCATCACCCATGCGTCAGTCGGAGCAAATGCGGTTTGGATTCCGGTACTGCTTGGCATGGCCACGGCACCGTGGCTGGTCGTAGTGGCCGCGTTTGCGGCTTTGTTACCCGATCTGGACGCCTCAGAATCAAAAATTAAGCATCTATCAGTTGGCGGAAAAATCGGGGGGATAAACGTCGGGATTGAGCCCTTAGCTCCCGTAGCTATGGTAACGTCTGGCATATTTGGCCATCGCGGTTTTTTGCATTCATTGTTACTGATAGCCATTCTGTCCATCTGCGCGTTTCTTTTTTTGAAGCAATCTTTGGCAGTGGTACTGGTAATTATTTTTGGGTATACTAGCCATATAATAATTGACATGCTGACAAGGTCCGGCGTGGAGTTGTTTTGGCCGATACGGACACGTGTCGGGTTATTGCCTAAATTTTTACGGGTAAAAACGGGCGGGATTATTGATACTATACTATTGCTGGCAGGTGCCGCAGGGGTGATATTTTTCCTCTACAAAACCGCGTATTCATTTATAGGATAACCATGTTTCACCCGGGCCCTTGGCCGATTGATTTGTCTGTCAGTAATGCTATCCAGTCTTTTCAGCCGGCTTGGCTGACCAAAATCGTAAAAATCATCAGTTTTATAGTGGCGCCGGAATTTTATTCTTGGATTATCCTGATCGCCGTCATTTGGCTTTGGCATAAGAATTTTAAACATCAGTCTTGGACGATCGGCGCGTTAGCGCTTGGTAATGCCAGCATTCCATTTTTAAAATGGTTATTCCAACGTCCTCGACCATCGTCAACTCTTGTGTATGTATACCAGGATATCGGTTTATCGAGTTTCCCGAGCGGTCATGCGATTGCCATCGTGATACTGCTGGCTATCCTGTATGTTGTTGTCCGCGATGTCTGCAATAAAAAAATCCACCCTTGGGTAATAATCGGAGGGATCGTTTTGGGAATTTTTGTCGGGTACTGTCGGATATATATCGGAGTCCATTGGATCACTGATGTTATGGCTGGGTACATATTTGGATTGCTATGGGTATGGGCCGTTTTCGGGATTGAAAAAAAATTACAGTAATGTTGTAATATTAGCCAAAACTTATCCACAGCTGATCTATTGAAATATCCCCGGTAAGGAGTAGTATGGGTTGGTACATCCTAATTTACCGAACCGGTTATGGCTATCAGACACGGCCAACCACTAATAGAACATGACCAGGTGATCCTGGCGTCAGCTGCGACCTATGAAAAATTCCGCAGCAAAGGTTTTTTAGTCAGCGTGAACCTGACCGGCAAGCCAGTCCATAATATCGGGGGGAGCAATTTTCCGGATGTGATAGTGTGGCGGACTGGTGGTGATTTTGGCAAGACGGAAATTATTGAAGAAATTGAAACCAGTGAAACGGTTACCGACCAGGAAGCGAAGGAGTGGGACAAATATTCTCGGTTTGGCGCAACATTCTATCTGATCGTGCCGAAAGACAGCATGGATCGTGCCGAAGAGATCGTGAAGCGTTTAGGGATCAAGGTTGATGCGATTGAGGGGTATTATTTTGACTATCACAGTCAGGTAAAATTCATTACGCGACAACCACATAAGCACGGCGAACGGGAATAAAAAAATCCCATCCGAAATGTGGGGGGATTTTTTTATATTGGTTTAACCTTTTTTCCTCAGACCCGAAGGTGCTGTTGTTGCCGCGAAATCAGTGCAGCTAACCAGTCGGCCATCGGGAATATTTAGAGCGACCGTACCACATTTTTTTACTATCTAGGTAGTGCGCCGTACTAGATTGAAATTGCGTATCGCGGCTAAAGATTTTTTTAGGATAATTGCGTTGATTTTTTTGCCGCCATCAATGCCATGAAGCCGGTTAAGGAAGCCAGTCCAAGTATGACTGCAAAACCGATGAGTAGTGGTTTTGCCTCCCATCCGTTCAATATCAGTGAGCGCATCGCACGGAAAACATATGTGGTTGGGTTGATATTAGCGGCTATTTTGAGCCATTTGACGGTGATAAAACTGCTCGGGACGAATGTTTCCGAGAGGAAGATCAATGGGAAGAAGGCGAATGTGGCGGCTTGTGTCGCTGCCGCATTTTTTGTCTTCAGAGCCATGAACACTGAATAGCCCGCAAAAGCCATGCCCCAGGTGAATGCTAACAGGGCGACCATAATCATACCCGGAATACCGGTGGCAGTGTGTAATCCTAGAATTACACCAAGAATGATGATGAGAATCACCTGGACGAGCAGGACGATCGCGCCAGCAAACATCGGACCCCAGATCAAGGCCAGACGTTTTGCCGGGGTCAGTAATAGTTTCGTGTAATAACCGCTATCAATGTCCTTGATCAGGTTCTGGCCGGCCGAGCCAGCTCCGCCGACAGCCGCCGTGACGATTGAAACTGGCAGGATGAACCCCAGATAACTGCCGACGAAACCGGGGATAGAGGAAACACTGGAGAGGCCGCCATTGTAGACAAACAGGAAGAAAACACTGATGGCGATGTTCGGGATCGTGGCTGCCGGAGTCCGAAGGATATTAATGAGAGAACGCTTGATGAGAAGTAGTATGTCATTCATATGTTTATTCCCCGGTGTTAGTTTTTTCTGTCATACGCTCGCCAGTGGCGTGGAGGAATACGTCATCAAGCGTTGGCTGGCTAAGCGTTAGGCCGTTCAGCTTAATTTTTTCCTGATCCAGTAGCCTGACAAGTTCCGGGACCCTGGCAGCAGCGTCCGTCAAATAAATTGAAAGTTCGTGTCCAGAAATTTGTTGTTCAGAAAAAGACTGTTTCAGTTTTTGGCTGGCTTGTGTTGCTGCGTTAGGATCTTCGAGCGTAATAGTAATGACTTCATTGCCAATTTCTTTTTTCAACGCCGATGGGGTGCCTCGGGCTACGATTTGTCCTTTGTTGATGATGGCAACTTCCTGGGCGAGTTTGTCCGCTTCTTCCAGGTATTGGGTGGTTAAAAATATTGTCACGCCATCTTCTTTATTGATCCGGTGGACCTCCTCCCAGATATCTGCACGGCTCGCTGGATCAAGTCCGGTCGTCGGTTCGTCCAAAAAGAGAATATCAGGGTCATGGACCAGAGCGAGTGCCAAATCAAGCCGTCGTTTCATGCCACCGGAATAATCGCCGACTCGCTTTTTCGGATCGACTGTTTCAAGTTTAACTTTTTTAAGCAGACGTTCGGATTTGGTGATTGCTTCTGATTTTGAGAACCGAAATAATTGCGCTTGCAGCAGCAGAAGTTCGCGTGCAGTCATGAGCGCATCCAGTCCCACGTCCTGGAGGGCTACGCCGATATGCTGTCTGATTTTGTCCGATTGGGTGTGTACGTCAAATCCTGCCACGGTGGCCACCCCTGCGGTTGGCGCTAGAATTGTTGTGAGAATTTTTACCAATGTTGATTTGCCGGCGCCATTTGGGCCTAAGAACCCGAATATTTGGCCGGAGGGGACATCCAGATCAACATCCTTGAGGGCGACAAAATCCCTGAAAGTACGAGATACTTTTTTGACTGAGATGCTACGATCATTATTCATAAAGTAAAAATAATTATTTAGTCTGTTCCCGAGCCGACTTGAGCGCTTTGGCCCACCAAACCAGTTGGGAAAATAATACGTCGGTCTGTTTGGATATTCCGGGGTTTGTTGGTTGCCCTGATTCATCGAATGCCTTGGCAATATTCGGGATGTTCACCTCTCCTCTAATTGGCGCCATCTGCAACGCAATGGCGACTTGGCGGAGCTGCTGGACCGATTTTGTCCCGGCGGCCAATCCGCCGTAGCTGACAAAGGCGACCGGTTTTTTATTCCAAGGTTTGTACAGGTAGTCCAGGGCATTTTTCAGGTTGCCGGGGTATCCCCAGTTGTATTCTGGGGTGACTAGGATATATCCGTCGGCAGTATTGATAGTGTCGTGCCAGTTTTTTTCTGTCACCTCGGAGTACGAATCTTCGATTTCTTTTGGCATTGCCGGGTATCGGTAAAGGGGGAGTGGGAAATCTTTCAGGTCAGCTAGTACTGGATCTATCTCTTGTTGTTGCGTTGCAATTTTATACATCCATTTTGCCACCCCTTCGCCGGCCCGCTTTTCTCGTATGCTGGCGAGGATAATTACTATTTTGAGCTTACCTTCCATATTATTAGTGCATGGATAAATAATAGAGCTCATATAGTGTACGATATAATCCATAACTTTTCAAGTCATAAGAACGTGCATTTGTCCCTTTTAGCTTGACGGTGTCATGAATTTGGAGTAGTGTGAAAATCGATATGAAATACACCCGTTCGGCAATCATTACTAATAACAATAACCGACTTCTGCCGGTGTAGTGTGTTGAGTATTTTCCCTACGACGCCGGCATACATAAGCCGGTTTTTTGTTTATCCGCTATATTCTGGGATAGTTTAATTGGTAAAACCCTGCACTGTTAATGCAGTGACTCCAGGTTCAAGTCCTGGTCCCAGAGTTTGATGGATAAAAATTAGCAGCACTGCCTGCCCCGCAACCCGTCGAGTGGAGTTGGGGGAGTACGTATGATGTTCATGCAGAAGTTGGAGGTTCCCCGGCCTCGCTCCGCGAAGCGGGGCGGGTAAGTACTCCCCTGAGATCGGGTAGGCGGGTTGGTCCCGGTGTTCGGTGATATTAACGTCGTCAAATTAAGATCTGATGATTGCACAGGCCGGGCAATTCATTACGGCGCTATTTAGCGCCGACGTTTGAAGATTCTCCGTTGTTACTACCGTTGCAATCCGGGCTCCCGGGGACATGGCAAAATGTTCCGGGTCTGTCCGCACGCACCTACCGCAACCGATACACCCAGAGCTGATTTTTAGCTGTGTCGCTTCGATATTCACATTTGAAAACTCCAGATCTCCATTGCTAGTATTGGTGTTGTTGGACGGGTTATTGGTTATTGTTTCGCCAGTCTCATTGTTTGTTAAATTTGCATCCACCGATTTTTCAGAAGTGACCGAACATCCGGATAGCGTGAAAGCAGTTATGACTGGTAGAAGCATGGAAGTTATTGTGAAAGCCTTTTTTTTCATAGTGATGTTTTGTTACGTTTTGATATCATCTGCAGATAATACCTGGCATGCCACCCGAAATGCATCATGGCGACGATAGCCATTGCTATGCCGAATTCTACGTGGATCCAGAGAGCGGTACGGTACCAAGATAAGGCCATTTTAACATCAATGCTTATCGCCAGAATCAAACCGAGGAGAGCCGAGGTAAACGCGAAAATAGCCAGCGATATGTTCCAAATTTTCCGGTGGGTCACCAAAGACAGGTGGCCAGCACGCACCATGACATGCGTAACGCTAAATGCCAGCAAAACTCCGAGAATGATAATTATGGAATGATAGTCTAGCATAAAAGTACTCATATGGTCAGTGTGTCAAACTCGTGTGAATTTTGAGTGAAAATCTTGTTATATCCATGAGTCCAAGTATAAAAATATCAATCTTACAGGAGGGGAATCCATGTATAATTCAACGAGCGAGAAAATTACTACAATGCCAAAAACAAAACATGGGAAGCAGTCGGCCTGGAGTTTCTGGCCCTTCTTCCTTAAAAAGAACGTTATGTTGTAATCGTAGCAGGATTTGGTCTATTTGATTTATTATTCGTTCACTGAAAAAAAATTTCAAAGAGACGCGTCATCTGAGTATAAAGGCCGGTTATCCAAACTGGCAATCTTGACCTTATTGTATAAGGGGAGTACGATAGGTATGATATTTCATACTTTTCATATTAATGACGATTTTATGAGAGAACATCAATTTCCCAAAGTATCCGGAACGACCACAATGGGCGAGCGGGGCCAGGTAGTCATCCCTGCCGATATCCGCAGTGACATGAAACTGACCGTCGGCGAAAAGTTGTTTGTATTTACCCATAAAAACGAGTTTATCGGCTTAGTACGCGCTACTGATATAGACAAGATACTCGAGCGGATGGCGAGCCATTTTACGGAAAATATCCGTCGCATCAAGGAACAGATTAAAAAGAAAGCATCTTAATTATGGAGATTTTTTTCACATATAGCCCGGGGATTCTATTGATCTTATGAAAAAACTTCTTCCATACTTTAAACCCTACATCTGGCAATTCCTCGTCCTCCTGCTGATGGTCTATCTTATGGTAGCCGCGACATTGGCGCTGCCTGATTACATGGCCTCGATTATCAATAAAGGGATTGTCGGTGAAGACATGGGGGCTGTTTGGCATTATGGCTGGAAAATGTTGGCCCTGGCACTTGGCGCTGCAGCTGCCAGTGTTGTTGTCGGATGGTTTGCATCACGTATTTCTTCTGGCTTTTCCCGTGATATCCGGGCAGCAGCGTTCGCAAAGGTAGAAAGCTTTTCGCTCCACGAATTCAATACTTTTTCAACTGCATCGCTTATCACCCGGTCAACCAATGATGTCCAACAGATCCAG
>JBAYGJ010000036.1:0-9442 GCA_041666685.1 Patescibacteria group bacterium
GCTCATCTTTCTGGGTGCCGTACTATTTTTCCTTAGCTGCGACCTTAGAGAGCGGAAGAAAGAAGGGCGAAAAGCCACCATATGAGTTAATCGAAGAATCGTGTAAAGGGACAGACAGCACGATATTCTTCAATCCAACATCATTGTCTGTCCCTTTTTCCAGCGAGTATTTACTCATGTGAATGCTAGCTGAAAAAAGGGAAACTGATTAAAACGATCTGAAAAGGATGGGCTCCGTGAAGAAGTTTATGGTAAATGTTGCAATGGTGGCGTTCGCGGCCGCTGTAATCGCTCAGGTGTTTTTTGAGAATCAACTGACGGATCCGTGGAAATTTGTCACTGGCTCCATCTGTTCCGTGGCCATGATTTATACGGCACTCTGGGACAATAAAACCTGGTTGCGAATTTTGGCCGGAATCGCGGCAGTTGGATTCCTGTATCCGACGTGTGTAGCATTCAAAGCCATCGTCGGGTAATGACACAGACAAACTTCTGGTCTACGTATATTATTTTTACCAGAAGCAACCATCGTTCTTTAGGAGTAACTATGAATCGCCAAATTCGGAGGAGCCTGTCCTCAAGTTAAAAACAGGTGTGGAGATGAGACCACGGGAATCACAGTATTCCCATTAAACGCACGGTTGGCTCCGTTGAACTGAAGGCCAAGGTATAGGATCATGTGTTACGTACGGTTCTTATGTAGCCAGTAACACACCCTTATACCTCCTTTTTCCAGCAAGGATTCCACCAAGTGAATGCTTGCTGAAAAAAGAAGTAGCCGAGCCTTACTTGTCACGTATTGCCTCGGCCAATTATCCCAGCTGTGAATCGCGTATTAACAGATGAGATAAAATAAAACAAATATAGTAATCTTTACAAGGAGGTCTAAATGAAACTCAGAACTGTTATTACACTGGTAATCGGATTCATCGGATTGCTGTTTCTGGCGAATTCTTTTTTCGCCGAACCCACTTACAATCCGCACGAAAGCGTCAAATCGACGCTGAAGCAGATTGAGTTTGCCGAGCAGGTAAACCGCGACCGGTACGAGGCCTATGCTGATCTGGACGCCAAAGCTTCCGCTGGTCAAGTGTTGCCTGAACTTAATGTGAAAATTCCTGCAGATTCACGGTATGTATTTCATATAGATGAATGGAAGGGGGTTGTCACAATCAGGGCAACAGCGAATTTGGATGCCGATTCAACGATAGACACCTGGGCGATGAGCATCGGTGATCGGACAATTCCAATTTGTCTGGTCAACGATTTGGACGATTAGTTACAGTTTTTTCTCAAATTTGGGCGTCTGGAGACTTTTAAACCACACGCCCACGAATTCCAGCCGGTTACCTTGTAACCGCCTGAAATTGGTGGATAAGGCACCTTGACATCGTAAAGACGATGGGTATACATTCACTGTGCTAACATGAGTTGGCATAAGAAAGCTGTCGGTTATATCTAGTTGAGCAACGGGCTAACGGAATAGAAAAAACTCTCTCCTCGTGTTCTGACGTAAAAAATCAGAATGCTTCTATCCAGTAGTCAGACTCTCCGATATGTAGCCGGCAGCTTTTTTAATACTATGAGGAAACACCTACGGTTTTTCCTCATCACTCTTTTTCCCTCAGAGGAATGCCTCACACGACATGAAGTCGATGCTCGGCATGATTTATTCTATTTATTAGTGCTTGCGGAAAATGGCAAAAATTGTTATAATATTTGCATTATGTGGTCAAAGATTTGGCATCGTCTTACCACCACAATTGCTGGTGGTGCAATTATCATCGCCCTGGCTTCTATCACAAGCCGGGTTTTTGGTTTAGTCCGTGACCGGCTTTTGGCGTCGCATTTTGGTGCCGGTAACGAACTGGACATTTATTATGCGGCTTTCCGTATACCAGACCTGATATTCAATGTTTTGATACTTGGCGCTTTATCTGCCGCTTTCATTCCGGTTTTTGTCGATTATTTACAGAAAGCCAGAGAAAATCCCGGTCAAAAATCAGAGGCCTGGGATTTGGCGAATTCTCTCCTGAATATTCTTGTTTTGGGCCTCATACTTTTCGGCTTGGTGCTGTTTATTTTTACTCCGCAATTAATGCCGCTGATTGCTCCAGGATTTGACCACGCTAAACAGGCTACAACCGTCCAATTGACGAGAATCATGTTGGGGACGATTATTTTTTTTGGCATCAGCAATATCTTTACTGGTATCCTCAATTCATTCAAGCGTTATCTGTCTTTTGCCCTGGCTCCCGTCCTCTATAATGTCGGTATCATTATCGGCATTCTTTTTTTAGTCCCAAAATTCGGATTGAAGGGTCTGGCATATGGAGTCGTACTCGGGGCTGCCATGCACATGCTGGTCCAGCTTCCCGGTGTCATGAAGGTCGGGTTCAGGTACCGGATGATCGTGGATTGGCGTAATGCCGGTGTACGCCTTATCGGAAAACTGATGCTGCCGCGGACGTTCGGTTTGGCGGTGGCGCAGATTGACCAGCTGGTCAGTTTGATTATTGGCTCGACGCTGGCAGCGGGATCGGTTGCCGTATTTAATTTTGCCAACAATCTGCAAAGTTTTCCGATCAATGTTTTTGGCGTCTCGATTGCCGTCGCCACATTTCCGTATTTCAGTGAAGCAACTGCGCAAAAAGATGCCGGACTGTTTATTCATTATTTTTCCAAGAATTTCCGACGGATATTGTTTGTCATCATCCCGGTTTCGGTGTTATTTATTTTGCTACGCGCCCAATTTGTACGGGTCGTATTGGGGACAGGCGCGTTTGACTGGAGCGATACCCGGCTGACCGCGCAGACGCTTGGCTTTTTTTCGTTGTCACTGTTTGCGCAAAGTCTGATCCCATTATTAGCCAGGTCGTTTTACGCATGGCATGATACAAAAACCCCAGTGAAGGTCGCCGTCATCAGCCTGGTTACTGACATAGTTGCGGCAATTCTTTTTTCCCGCTGGATGGGAGTCGAGGGTTTGGCGCTCGCGTTCAGCCTGGCGAGTTTTATTAATATGATCTTACTGTATGTGCTGTTGAGAAAAAAAATGGGCCATCTTGATGATCATGTGATATTTCTATCAATGGTGAAAATAATTTTCATTTCTTTGATCATGGGCGTCGTCGTACAGGCGGCTAAGTATTTCTTGGCGCTTGGCGTAAACATGCATTCATTTGTCGGTATCTTTATCCAGGGAATCGGTTCGGCAGCGGTTGGTCTGACCGTGTATCTGATATTGGCCCTGGTTTTTAAATGCGACGAAGTGACTATTATTACCGACTGGCTAAGCAAAGCTAGGGGCCAGATTTCCAATACTCCGAAGAACTTTAATGATCAGGCGCATGGATAATAAGATCAGAAATTTTTGCATTATCGCACATATCGACCACGGGAAATCCACGCTAGCCGACCGGTTTCTGGAACTGACCGGGACGGTCAGCAAACGCGAGATGAAGGACCAGATGCTCGATCAGATGGATCTGGAGAGGGAGAGAGGGATCACCATTAAACTGCAGCCGGTGCGCATGCAGTATGCCGGATTTGAACTGAATCTCATTGATACCCCCGGGCATGTGGATTTTTCTTATGAAGTATCCCGTTCACTGGCCGCTGTTGAAGGTGCGATCCTGCTCGTTGACGCGACTCAGGGCATAGAGGCACAGACTCTGGCAAATTTGTATCTGGCCTTGGATTTGGACCGGACTATTATTCCTGTGATTAATAAAATTGACCTGCCGAACGCCAATGTCCCATTAGTAAAAAGTGATCTCGTGAAGCTGCTCGGCTGCGAAGAATCGGACATTCTCGAAGTATCGGCAAAGACTGGCGTGGGCGTCGACGCAATATTGCGGGCTGTTATTGACCGTGTTCCTGCGCCACTCGGCGCGTCTGAATCGGCATTGACCATGCTGATATTTGATTCATTTTTTGATGATTATCGGGGCGTGATTGCTTACGGGAGAATTACGTCAGGTATGCTGACAAAAGGCGACCAGCTTATACTGATGGCCAGCCACGTACAGGCCGAATGCCTGGAAGTGGGAATGTTTAAGCCAAAATTAGTGCCGACCGAGGCATTGCAAGCCGGCGAAATTGGCTATGTGGTGACTGGATTAAAGAATGTCCAGGATTGTCGGGTAGGCGATACTATCACGCTATTAAAAAATCCTGCTATAGATCCATTGCCTGGCTACAAGCATCTGAAACCGATGGTCTTTGCCGGTATTTACTGCAAAGAGGGGGATGATTATGCGGAACTGCGTGAGGCAATCGGGAAAATGTCTCTCAATGACGCGTCATTGTCGTTTGAACCCGACCATTCGGAAGCGCTGGGATTCGGCTTTCGATGCGGATTTTTGGGGATTTTACATCTGGAAATTTTTCAGGAGCGAATTTCACGTGAATATAACATCGAAATAATCGTCACCGCTCCGTCAGTCGGATATCGGATATTGCTCAGCCAGGCCGGCATTCATGCGTGGCAGCGGAAGGAAAAAAGCTTCGACAAAAAGGAGGTCATGATAACCAGCCCGATGCAATTACCCGAGGTCTCGCATATTGACCAGGTGCAGGAACCATGGATGAAAGTTGACATCGTCACCCCGTCAAAAGTTATGGGAAATGTCATGAGTTTGATCAAGCAAAAACGGGGGATTTTTCTGGGGACAGACTATATTGACGAGCATAAAATTGTGCTCAGGACAGAATTGCCTTTAACTAGCATTTTAGTTGATTTTTATGATAAACTGAAGAGTGCCAGCTCGGGTTACGCATCATTAAATTACGACTTTTTGGAATACCGTACATGTGACGTCTCAAAATTGAATATACTTGTAGCTGGAGACGAAATTGAAGCTTTGACGACGATAGTCTATCGTGATGAAGCGTATCGCGTTGGTCGGCTCATAGTTGAAAAACTCAAAGACACTCTTCATCGGCAAATGTTTGAAGTGAAGATACAGGCAGCTCTCGGAGGACAGATAATCGCCTCATCAAGAATACCGGCCATGCGCAAAGATGTAACCGCCAAACTATATGGTGGAGATGTAACCCGCAAGCGGAAATTGCTGGAAAAGCAAAAGAAAGGCAAGCAAAGGATGCGAGCAGTCGGTAAAGTCGATATTCCCCAGGATGCGTTTCTTGCCGTGTTAACTCGTTAGTGCGGGCATGACGGTAAAAAATAGCATGGACAATACCCCAATAATTACGATGATCAGCCAAACTACTCGAATAGCCTTTCTTTTATTCATATATTTTTAATCATGTTTGAAAGCAAGATAGAAAAAAACATCAAGGAGGGCGAGGAAGTGATCCGTATCGTGCGTAAATATCCGCTGGTTTTCTGTTGGCCGATATTTTGGAGTGCCATTTTTATTATAGCACCATTTTTTTTCCTTGTCCCGCTCTGGCAATGGGGGAGATGGGGTGTCGGCCTTTTTTTCATTTCTCTGGTTTTTGGTCTCCTGTTGGGTGTTCGAGTGGCGGTGTTGTATTCATTGAATATTTTTGTTATCACTTCAGAACGCATTATTGATATTGATCAGACAGGCTTTTTCAGCAGAACTGTTTCTGAGACGACATACGACAAAATTCAGGATGTAAGTTATTCTATCAAGGGGATTATGCAGACGTTTTTGCATTACGGTGACGTCATCATCCAAACCGCTGGACAGCAAGTAAATTTGGAACTCAATTCGGTAAAAGACCCAGAAAAAATACAACAGGTCATTATCCACGTTAAGCAGGATAACAGTTGATACATAATTAGGATGAAAATATTGAAGAAAATTTCATATCTCGCCGGTACTGTTTTGCTTTTCGGGGCGCTGTTGCTGTGGAATTCCTTCCACCATCTGACCTATTTTGTCATAACCTCAACGCTTCTTTTGTATGCCTTAACGGTATTGATTCTTCTCGCACGGCGAATTGCCTGGAAGGAAGTGCTGAGTTTCGTCGCCCCTAGTGGGTTATTTTTGATAAGTTCATTGATATTTTTTTCACTCATTGACCATCCATTAGTCAGGGTAATTTTTTTGATTTTGGTGACTATCGGGTACTTCATGGAGCTGGATAACCTATATATTTATTTGTATGAAACGGAAAAATACCAGCCATATGCGCTGGAAAATGTTCATGGGTATGTCAATTTAACTTCATTATATTTGCTAGTCAGCAGCTTATACGGATTACTGCTATACTTTAATTGGCCGAGCTGGATAGTCATTATTTTTGTCTTTTTTCTAACCGTATTTTTTGCCTGGCGAACACTCATTTCATATAAAGTTGATAAGTCCAAGAGCAGAATTTATATATTCATATCAGGGTTATTATTGGCCGAGTCCGCTTTAATAGTGAACTTTTTACCTACGTCATACCTTTTTAACGGACTGGTTTTGGCGATTATTTATTATTTTCTGATCAACTTTTTACGTGATTACTTGCGGGATATGCTTGACAAGAAGGCGCTGGTGAAATATTCAGTCATTTCGGGGAGTGCGATGCTGATCAGTATTCTGACAACACGATGGTTTTAAACTGATAATATATTATTATGAAAGCAAAAATTAGCCCCACATCTCCAAAAGCCAGTAATGATAAGCTGCGTGATATTTCGGAAGTTTACAATCGTGAAATGTCCGAAATCATCAAGCCGGCCAAGAATAAAAATCAAAGTCAAGTCTGGCTGTTATTAGTCGTGGTAATAGTAGGTTTTTTTGCCGGAGTCATCAGCCAGCTGGTATTGATGTCCTACGGCCAAAATTTTCCGTTGCTTTCGAAATTAGGAATTTTTAACTGGGGGACGCAGATACTCACTGTTACTAGCCAAAAAACCGGTACAGTAAAGACTGATTTTACCACGCAATTCACCCAAGTACTGCCGCAAATTTCACCATCGGTAGTCTCAATTTATGCAGCCAGCAACCAAGCTGGTGATTTTTCCGGATTACTGACAGATGCGGACAGGCTTGGCACCGGTATGGCTATTACCAAGGACGGCTATCTGGTAACGTTAAAAAGTATTATTTCCGGAAATACCAAATTATTTGTCACTACAGCTCAGAATGACACTTATCCAGTGCAGACAATTTTTCCAGACCCATCTTCGGAGTTTGTTTTTTTAAAGGTCAAGAATGAAAATTTGACGGTTGTCCCTCTCGCTGATCTTGCATCCATTTCTCAGCTTGATCAGGTTGCGGCATTATCAATCGACAGAAACGTCTCGCAAAACAGGATCAATCTAGATTATATCGCTTCATTGAGTTACCAACCGACAGGTACCTTGCATGATTTAATTTATTCTTCCGACATGTACAATCAAGGAATTATTTTAGGTGGCGCATATACCGAAAAAGAATCGAGAGTGATTTTTACAGAAAAGGGTGAAGCGCTCGGGATTGCCAGGACCAACGCAGCAATTACCATCGTTACTGCTTTTTCGGATATTCTGCCAGTCCTCGACCAACTGTCTGATGATAAAATAATACGTCCGGTATTCGGGATTCGATATTTTGATTTATCCAACAGTAATTCATTGGATACTACTCTGACGCACGATTTGACCGCTGGGGCTTTGATCATTTCAGATGATGAAAAGAATTATCCCAGCGTCATCTCTAAAAGTCCGGCGCAAAAAGCCGGACTGCAAAAAGGGGATATTATTACCTCAGTTGATAGCCAAAATATTTCCAGCGTAGTCAAGTTGAATTCGCTTATTTTATCCAAAAAGCCGGGCGATACCATCACGGTCGAATTCAATCGAAAAAATATAGAGAAAGAAGTGAAGATCACCTTATCGACCACATAACAACCAATGACTGTTGGTAAAAGCTCAACATTTTTTCTCGTTGGCGCATTGGCGGTTGTTTTTACAATGGCTACATCCAAACCGGCGTTGGCAAAAGAAGGTAACGACGCGCTTATCATCCAGCACAAAAACGGAGCCATACATAAAATCAACGTTACTGATCAGAAAACATTATCATTGGCATATTCGCGCTTTACTCAAGATCCTGAGATTTCATATGTCGGATTAAATCATACATTCGAAATGGCTACCAATCCGAATGATCCATTGTACGGCGCCCAATGGTATCTGCCCCACATCGGACTTCCGGAAGTATGGGGCGGAGCGACAGGAACCAAAGAAATTGTCGTGGCGGTATTGGATTCCGGTGTCGACATCGCTCATCCGGACTTGTCCGGGAATATCTGGTCAAATCCAGGCGAACTGGCGAATAATGGCATTGACGATGACGGCAACGGGTATATTGATGACATCAATGGATGGGATTTCGTAGGGGATTCATTTGACCCAAAACCAAAGTTTGACGCAGGATGGAGCGTTACCGGCGTGAATCATGGGTCTGTCGTGGCGGGGATCGTCGGTGCCTTAGGCAACAACAACACGGGAATTTCTGGGGTAAATTGGCAAGTGAGTATTATGCCATTGCGTGTTCTAAATGGAGCCGGTGTTGGAGATACGCAGACAATTTATCGGGCAGTCCAATATGCCATCGCGAATGGCGCTGATTTTATCAACTTAAGTTTTGTCGGTGATCAGGACGATTTACTGTTGGCACAGGCTATCAATGTTGCCGCTGAACGGGGGATTATTACTTTTGCGGCGGCTGGGAATGAAGGGATAAATCTAAACACAGTGCCGCGCTATCCGGCGTGCGATAAAAATGTCATTACTGTGGGAGGAACTGATCAGTATGATCAGCGGGTAATTTTTTATAATGGAAATGGCGTTGCCAGCGGCGGATCAAATTATGGTTCGTCCTGCCTATCACTGGTAGCTCCGGCAGTTAACTTCACAAGTACTGGTTTTTATGATGCGCCACACGATCTGACGAATTATTATTTATCTTCCTGGTATGGTACATCGTTTGCTACGCCCCTGGTCACTGGAGCCGCGGCCCTCTTAAAAGCTTGGAACCCTACTCTGACCGGCCAACAGATTATTACGTTGTTAAAAGAAAATGCGCTGGATATAAATTTGAAAAATCCTTCAGTTTCCGGTCAGCTAGGATCGGGACGCTTATCACTTGATAACATTTTTCAGGCGCAAATACCATCACTCGATACCTATAATATTATCGTCGGGACACGAAGCGGCGGAGCCCCCCAGGTCAGGATAGCAAATATTGACGGTAGTTTCGCGAACCAGTTTTTTGCTTTTCCTTCGACAGACCGTTTCGGAGTGAATACCGCATCAGCGGATATGAATAATGACGGGGCATCTGAAGTAGTATCTGCCGAAGGCTACGGCGGAACGTCGGTTGTCCGTATCCAAACGAAGGATGGGTCAATCCAGAGCCAGTTCTTCGCGTATGCCACAACCTTCCGTGGCGGCGTGTCTGTGGCCACTGGCGACGTCAATGGGGACGGTACGGATGAGATCATTACCGGCGCCGGATCTGGCGGTGGCCCC
>JBAYGJ010000037.1:0-8737 GCA_041666685.1 Patescibacteria group bacterium
AGCAGGAACGGCTTCACTTCCATGGACATCAGGCGGGGGACGGCGCCGGCCGCGCTGTTGGTATGCAATGTGGACAGCATCAAATGGCCGGTCAGGGCGGCTTGGATGGCGATCTCCGCGGTCTCATGGTCACGGATTTCGCCGACCATGACGATGTCAGGATCCTGCCGCAGCACGGCGCGCAAGCCGCTCGCATAGGTATAGTGTTTTTTCGCGCTGCCGGTTTTCTGCTGGCCTTCGCTGGCCTGCTCGCCGGACGAGACCTGGCTTTGGGTAATGCCTTTTATCCGGTACTCAATAGGATTTTCGAGAGTAATGATTTTTGACTCGCTGGTATTTAATTTTTTCAGGATAGCGTAGAGAGTGGTGGTTTTACCGGAGCCGGTCGGACCGGTAGTCAGGATCATGCCGTTGGGGCGGTCAATTTCCTTCTTCATGATATCATATGCCACTCCGACCAGCCCCAGATCGTCCAGGGTTAGGCTGGTAGCAGAAGACATGAGCAAGCGCATAACAATGCTTTCGCCGAATGCGCTGGGCACGGTTGAGACGCGGACGTCGATGAAATCTTTTCCGAGATATATGGTAAAACGTCCGTCCTGCGGCTCGTCCAGGACGTTAATTTTCAATTTGGCGATCAGCTTGGCACGGTTGATAACCTGCGGCCAGAGCTTCTTCGGCAGAGTGGCCACGTCATACAGGGCGCCGTCAATCCGGTACCGGATCTTGATGTCTTCCTGCTGCGCCTCAATATGGACGTCCGAGGCGCGGGCCTGGATGCCGCCGGCCATAATGATGGTGAACACGTCGGTAATGGACACGTGCTGAATTTTTTCCGCCAAATCCCGGAATGACTTGAGCTGGCCGGAAAATTTCTCCAGGTCTTCTGCTTTCAGCTCAATGCCGGCCACGAACTTTCGCGGCTTAGGCAAGGTTTCGTAAAGCTTAAGAACAGCTTCGAAACTCTCCTCAGAAATCTGATAAATATCACCATGCGCCCGACCCTCGGATGACAATCGTCCTGCCAGGGCGATGACTTCCGGGTCATCCGGCCTGATGGCACCGATACGAATCTCAGTATCCGTCTTGAAAAAACACGCCACCTTCAGCCGGCGGGCTTCTTCTTCCGGTACCATCGACAGGGCGTCCGAACTGACCGGGAATCCCTTGAGATAAATATACCCGACACCGCTGGCTAAGGCCTGCTCCCTGGTGTCCTGCTCCTTCTTCTTTGTATCAATCTCGTGAATTTTTGTCTTCAGTTTTTCTTCAACCTCGTCAGTGCTCACGTGAATCTTGCCCGCCTGGTTAGCCCGTGCCGCACCAATCAGGTCGTCAATGCTTTTTTCATTTTGGCTGACAATGTCTTCATCCATAGTACGGTGATTATATCAAGTAAACTGCCCTAAGTAAATCAAAAAGGGCGGCACATCTCAGGAGTACTGGCTGGCGGTCATCGACGATTAGAGTGCGTTGATGAGGTATTTTTTACTTATTTCTACGATGGACTTTTCCGCAGCCAGGATATCTCCGGAAGCGATTGAGAACCGGATGAAATTTCGTGACCCGGTCGGCTTATATTCACGGAAAACGTTCAGCGCATCGATGGAGCGACCGGAGGTAGCGATAACTTTTATGGAATGGTCCTCTCCCTCGTACAATAGGCAGATGATTTCGGCATTTGGGGTATTTACCATGAGCTCATCCACAACCCCTTCCAGCTCGGCCTCCACCGCGCCGGACTTAACAAAATCCTGCCGGTTAAGGAGCGACCAGACAATCCTGCCGTCCAGCTCCGTTTTCAGTCTGGCCAGGGCGCGTCCCCAGAGTTTTAACGTATTAATAGACTTGGTCCGGTACAGGTGCTTGATGATATCGTCTCGTCTGGCGCCGTTTTCGATCAGCAGACTGCTGATGGCTAATGATTTCGGGGTGACGCTGGCACTCTGGAAACTCTTGGTTTTTGAAATGATGCCAGTCAGCAGACTGGTGGCGATATATTCATCGAGAATATTTTCCTTGAACTCCTTAACCATTTCGTACACGATTTCCGAAGTCGATGTCGCCACCAGATCGACAATATTGATCTGGCCGAAATATTCGTTCACCGCCGAATGGTCGATATTGATGATGGGGGTATGGTAAAAAAATTCCGTATTATCGTCATAAATCTTTCCTAGCGCTTCCAGCTCTGGCGCATCAATGACGACAATCAGGTCATACTCATACGATGACGCGGATGTTGCCACGTCACGTGCCTCAAAAAAACCGTCCTTCGGCGTAATAAAAATGCTCAGTTTCTTTTTGTCGCTGATGTCATATGAAAGTTCCTGGACTTTTGTCCGGCTCAAATCCACTGAGATGATGAATTTCCGCAACGCCGTCAGGTCGGAATTGATTTCATTGCTTTTCGGCAAAAACTGGTGGGATAACGGCAGATTGAATTCATTGCAGACAACCTTGGCTTTCTTGCCAAGCTTTTCGAGAGCCAAAAACAGCCCCAGACTGGATGCAATGGCATCGGTCGATGGGTTCTTTGGCAGGGCAATGACGATATTGCCGCTTTTTTCGATTTGGTCGATAGCTTGTGTTATGGGCGAACGCTCCATATATTGGGGTTTTCCTAAAAAACGTAATAGGTGAGTATAAAATACCCGGGACCGACTGTCAAGAGAATCGGCCAAGGGACTGCCCAATAACCAGGAATAGTTGTAGATAGGTTGAGAATAGCTTAAAATATGGGCATGAACCTGATATCCAGACACCCAAACTCAACCATTGCCATAGGGCTAATGTTAGCTAAAAAAGTTAAAAAAAAGCAGATTTTTGCCTTAGTTGGCGATATGGGCGGCGGCAAAACATACTTTGCCAAGGGTTTTGCCAAAGGCCTGGGCATCAGAGGAGTGATCAATAGCCCGACTTTTGTCCTCATGAAAGTGTACCGGCTGCGCCGGCCTGGCCTGAAGTTGTTCTGCCATGTCGATGCCTACCGTTTGAAGCGGGTCGCGGACATCCGTGAGGTCGGTCTGCCCGAATATCTGCAGCGTCCGGATACTGTCGTCCTGATCGAGTGGGCGGACAAACTTCGGCCTCTGCTGAGGAAACTTCCCCTGACCGTCGTCCGCTTCACGTACATAAACCCGACCGTCAGAAAAATTTCCATCCAAAAACGGGCACGCTGGTAAATGCCCGCTCATTCTCCTCGGGCCTACACGGCCGGAACCGGCTTGTTGGCTGGTTGTTTTTTTTGCTCCGTTTCAGCTAGAATCGAATCCTCGACAATCATCTTTTCCTCGGTGATCCGGATGACCTGCTCACGGCTGATCAACAAATCACGCTGGAGCAGTTCAGCGATCAGATCGCGGCTGCGGACAGAATACTGCCGGATATTTTGAGTCTCCAGGTCAACCACAAAATCGGAGACCTTCCCTAGGTGCTCGTCTGACTGCGTATATACCGGCATGCCAATCAGCTGTTTGGCCATGAGGCTCATGGTTTGACGACTGGTTGAATATTAGTAATGACTTTGTCCCGCTTGAATATGTAATACTGCTGAGCGACGGTAAAGAGGGTAGAAAATAGCCAGTAAAGAGTCAGGCCGGCTGGGAACTGTAAGCCGAAAATAATCGTCAGGACCGGCATAAAATACATCATCTGTTTATTCATGCCTGCCATCATACTCTCATCCTTTGCGCCGGGGAGCTTGGGCGGCTGTTTGGCCATCAACATCTTGGTCTGCCAAAATTGCGCTGCGCCGGCCAGGATGGCCAGGATCCAGTTGCCTTTTTTGGCCAGGTCAACAAATCCTAAAAACATCGGGTTGATTGAATGGGTGGAAAAGATGGTCCGCAACGGCTCATACAAGTGCTGCAGCTGGTTGGCTAGCAGGATATGGGTGGACGGGTCGGTTTGCGCGACGGCTAAGAATGCCCGGTACAGGGCGATCAGGATGGGCAGCTGTATCAGGAGGGGAAGGCATGATGAAAATGGATTTACCTTATTATCCTTGTAAAACTTCATCAGCTGCCGGCCCAATTCTTCCTTATTATCCTTATATTTATTCTGGATTTCCTGCAGTTTTGGCTGGGTATCCTGGAGGACTTTTTGTGACCGTATGGAAGATCGGGAAGGGAGATAGAGGAGCAGTTTTATCACTAATGTCAGCAAAATAATCGACACGCCTAGATCGGGCAAATACTTATAAATCAAAACAAGCGCATTCAACAATGGCTGGAATAAAACGGTATTAAAGAGATCTCCGATCATAAGTTGGGTACTGGGTCATAGCCACCGCGCGACCAGGGATGGCAGCGTCCGATCCGTTTAATTGATAAAAATCCGCCCTTCACCATACCATGCCGACTAATTGCCTGATGGGCATACTCTGAGCAGGTTGGATGAAATCGGCAATACCCGTACGGATGGCGGTACGACCATACTCCATGGTCTGGGGACAGTGTCCGCTGGTACAACCTGATCAGGCTTAGAAAAATTTTTGAAAAAAATTGCGAAGGCTTCATTTGAATAATTTTGTTCGTGCAATCAGGTCGGTGATATGGTCAGTCAGCTCTTCAAAGGTTAATCCTTTGAGCGGTGGCTTTGCGATGATGGCAATATCATACCCCGGTTTGATCCGCGGAAGCAATTTTGCCGCTATCACCCTGAGTCGCCGTTTTAATAAGTTTCGCTGAGTTGACTTCTTGCTGACTTTCAAACCAATACTGAATCCAAATCGCGTGTCCGGCGTATGCCGGGGGAGTACTTTTAATACAGCATCAGCCTCATGATACGTCTGACCGCGTCTATGAAGGTTGTGCCAATCCCGGTCGGTGACGATCCGATGTTTTGCCGAAAGCATCTTTTCTTAAGTATTAGTAGCTGAGCTTTTTTCGGCCTTTTTGGCGGCGGCGGGCCAATACTTTGCGGCCGTTCCTGGTTCTCATCCGTTTACGGAAACCATGCTCTTTGGCGCGTTGTCGTTTTTTTGGCTGATAGGTTCGTTTAGGCATAATACCTGGCTATTCAGTAATTAAAAAATCTTTTTCAAGTATACTGGAAAACCCCTCATTGGTCAATGAAAAACGGGTATCCTCATATTAGTCACAGTTTATACACAAATTGACCGTCCATAGCCGTTTTTCTGAGGTCTGATTTATGGTAGGATGATACTACTCATAAAAAAACCTTTCATATGGATAAGGAGCAACTGTGGCAGGCCGCCCTCGGCGAGTTGGAATTGTCTATCAGCAAAGCCAACTTCACGACGTGGTTCAAAAACACCTTCATCTCTTCGTACGAAGAGGGTAAGGTTGCGATCGGCGTACCGAATACGTTCACAAAAACTTGGCTGGAAAACAAATACCACAAGGAAATTTTGAAAAGCCTCCAGAACGCCACCGGCAACCAGGTCAGGGAAGTCACCTACAAAGTCGAATCAACGCATCGGCCCGGACAGCCAGCGGCCGTTCCCGAAACACGCAGCCATACCCCATCGGAAACGGGCCAGGCAAAAGACGATCATAATGGGTTCGGGCTCAATGCCCGTTATACATTCGAAAATTTTATCGTCGGCAAATCCAGTGAATTGGCACATGCCGCGTGTTTGGCTGTGGCTCAGCGTCCCGGTGAAGTCTACAACCCACTGTTCGTCTATGGCGGGGCCGGACTTGGCAAAACCCACTTATTGCAGGCCGTAGCCCACGAAATCCTGAAAAATTCACCAAAAAAGAAGGTTGTCTACGTCACCTGTGAAAAATTCACCAACGAATTCATCAAGGCCATCACCCAGGGCAACAGCGAGAGCTTCAAGGACCATTACCGCAACGCCGACCTGCTGTTAGTGGACGATATTCAGTTTTTAGCCGGCAAAGAAGGCACTCAGGAGGAATTTTTCCACACTTTTAATGCCCTCCACCAGCAGAACAAGCAAATAGTCATCAGTTCTGACCGGCCACCTAAGGCCATCCCAGCCCTGGAAAACAGGCTGATTTCACGTTTTGAATGGGGAATGATAGCCGATATCGCCCAGCCAGATTTTGAAACGCGCGTGGCTATCCTGAATGCTAAATGCAAAATCAAAAACTACCCCCTATCCCACGACATCATCACGGCCATCGCCACCAGTGTCCAGAGCAATGTCAGAGAGCTGGAGGGCGCTCTGAACCGCATTATGGCTTACCACCAGCTGAATAATACGCCCCCCACCGTCGAATCGGTAAAGAACATCATCACCAGCCTGTCGCGCTACCAAAAACGCGATGGCGCCATTACCATCAAGCAGATCATTTCCGTAGTGGCCGGGTTTTTCGAGATTTCCTCCGGCGACCTCCTGGGTGCCAGCCGCAAAAAAGAGCTTGTTGTCCCGCGCCAGATCTCCATGTTCCTGATGCGCGAGGAGGCTAAGGCGTCATATCCGGCCATCGGGCAGGAGCTCGGCGGCCGTGACCACACGACGGCCATGCATGCCTACGAAAAAATCAAAAAAGCGCTCGACGAAGACGAAAAAATCCGTCAGGATATTTTACTGATCAGGCAGCGGCTGTATAACTAGTGCAAAAGATGTTGACGGTCAGTGCCCAGACACACACCCAACTGTGCACATCCACATGTACGTACTGTTGATAAAAACCCTCCCAAAAATCCAATCGAGCATTTTTTCTCCTCAGACAATTCTTACGCACACTTCCCGCACTACCTTCCCAAAGTTTGTTCACACCCACAAAACTATCCCAGCTGAAAAACACCCAACCAGAACAAAACAATTTTGATAAAAATATTTTTCATCCACATATCCACCTCTCTATTACTATAGTCTGTTAATTTATTTATATATATACTATGAAAGTAACATGCACCCAAGAAAATTTAGCAAAAGGGCTTTCCTTGGTCAGCCATGTAGCAAGTAAAAATATTACCCTGCCGATTTTGAATAACGTTTTAGTCAGGGCTGAGCAAGGCGTGATCAAGCTGCTCACGACCAATTTGGAAATAGGTATTATCTGTCAGGTTCGCGGCAAAGTGGAAAAAGAAGGCGCCTTCACCGTCCAGGCAAAAACCCTCAGTGATTATGTTAATTTATTGCCAAAAGAGAATATTGAGATTGAGGTTGTAGACCAGAACATGAAGATAAAGGGAAAAAAATCCAAAACCGTCATGAAGGGATTGGAGGCTTCTGAGTTTCCGTTGATCCCTGAGGTGGAGGCGAAACAAAAGTTTGAAATCCCGGCGGAAACACTGCGACGGGCACTTTCTAATGTGGCTTTTGCCGTAGCATATGACGAAACCCGGCCGGAAATCAGCGGCGTCTATTTTAATTTTGAGGGAAATAACCTGGTTGTGGTGGCGACGGATAGCTACCGTCTGGCTGAGAAGAAAGTGGCACTGTCCAAGCCTGCATCCAGCCGGCATAGCGCTATCGTACCGATCCGGACCATCCAGGAATTAGTGCGGATATTAGGCGATTATAATGATCCGGTTACCATAGCGTGCAACGAGAACCAGATACTGTTTGACCTGGGTGAAACCAAGCTGACTTCACGCGTCATAGAAGGCCAGTACCCAGATTATCAACAGATTATCCCCAAAGAGTATCGTACGAAGATTACTGTCGACACGCAGGAGTTTATCAATACCGTAAAACGCGCCAGCTTGTTCTGCAAACCGGGCGGTAATGACATCGTTCTGAAATTTGAAAAGTCCGCCGGGCAGATTACTGTGAACACGACCAATGCCCAGGTCGGAGAAAGCGAGGCGGTGCAGGAAGCGACTATCGAAGGCGACGAGAACCATATCGTGTTCAATTACCGGTTCCTGCTCGACGGCCTGCAGAACCTTGGTTCGTCAAATTGCGTCATTGAGATCAATTCTAACCTCAGCCCGGGCTTGATCAAGCCCGAAAAGGACGGCGACTACGTCTATATCATCATGCCGATAAAGCAGTAATCAGTAAAGTAAGAAGAATTTATAAAGAGCGGGCACACAACCCGTTCTTTTTTGTACGAATGTATTATTCTGCCGGCGCAGTATTCGTATCAACCGGTACAGCGCTGTCTGACGGCAGGTAATTAATAATAATTGTTACTGATCCGGTATTGCCGATAGCGTCTGTGGCTACCGCTTTCAAGTCATGGAAACCGCTGATCAACTCGGTAGTCGCCGTATAGGTTAGTACGAACGGTGAGGTGCTGGCCGTACCGATCTGGATGTCATCGAGGTAGTATGTGATGGATTTGATCGCTTGCGGTCCCGTGGCTGTCGCCTCGACTATGAACGTGCTGGAGGGGATGGTCGTTCCGGTAACCGGCGTGGCAAATATCGTGACCGGAGAATTTGTAGCGGAACGCAGGTCACAAGATTCGTACTGTAGCGCACTGTCAAGATATTTATTGGCCACAGCCCAGCGCTGGACCGGTTCTTCCCAGCGGGCGTATTGGGGGTCCTTGGTCGGATCTGCCGGGACCGGTCCGGCCGGATCGTCCTTGGTTACGTAAAACAGGATGTCGTGAACGATCTTGAAAGATTTTTGGGCGATGAACGCTTCCGGGTAGGTCTCCAGGCATTTTTCCGGGATAATTTTTCCGGTAACTGAATCGACTGAGTACTTAATATCACTGCCGATTTTCCCCTGCAGGATCGGCTTGGTGGACGTGTTTGGTTTAGCGCCCTTGAACGGTTCGGTCGGGCCTCCGACGGTGCGTTTCATGAATTCGTTCCATATTGGCGCGGCTACTATCGAGCC
>JBAYGJ010000038.1:0-8350 GCA_041666685.1 Patescibacteria group bacterium
CCTGGCGCGATGTGGCTGGACCATAGTATACTAACGATAAGACTAAAATAAAAATTTGAAAAAAATATCTGTTCCGGCGCGTCACAACGGGACAGCCATACCTACCCACCAGACATAAAGTCTGGTGGGTTTTGGTCATGCCGCACTGTTTATTTATCAATCACTGACCGGTTTAAAGAGGGTATAATAGCGCTTAACTCTATGCTATACTGTAATTTGCTAATAGATAACTTTTATAACATATGCAATTAAAAATCCTGCCCACGGTATTATTCATCGTTGTACTCGCGTTGGCCTCGGTCATCATATATTTAGTGATCGATTCCGAAAACGCTGATAATGTGACTACAATCTCAAATACATCAGCAACCAATTCCGCTACCGAAACCATCACTGAGCAGAACTGCGTGGCCGACGACTGCCTGTTGGTCAATGGTTTAGAATATCCGGCCAGCACCCTCCCGGAGGCGGTTATCACGGCTCTTGGCAAGGCTATCGACGACGAGTATAAGGCTCGCGCCACTTATGAAGCAGTCATTGAAAAGCTTGGCTCTATTCGACCTTTTTCTATGATTATTCGGGCGGAGGAACAACACATCAGCTCACTGAAAGCCATCTACGACAAATACGGCGTAGCCATACCGGCTGACCCGTATAACCCCGATACACTGGACATACCCGACACGGTTGCCAGTTCATGCAACCTGGGCGTTGATGCGGAGATTGCCAATGCCGCACTCTATCGCGACGAATTATTATCCGAAGTATCAACGTATCCCGATATCGTGGCGGTATTTGAAAATTTAATGAATGCTTCTCAGGACAAACATCTCCCCGCTTTTCGAAAGTGCAGCTAGACGCGCTAAATGGATATATTAAAGCCCCGGCTTAAGCCGGGGCTTTTTCAGCGTGGCCGTGATGTTTTCGGCCAAGTCTTCGGAGAAAAACCGCATAGCCATAACCTTCATGGCTATGGCAGCCTGGTATTTCCGGAAACGGGACATTGCCGTATAAAAAAATACAAGGGGGGAACTCCCTTGTATTAAGCTTCCGGGGTTGCATCGGGTAAATTTCTTCCGCGCTGGGAACAGTAAGGGCACGTTTTTCGATGATGCCAAATGAGCCCAATGAACATAAGTGCGCCTAAGATATAGCATGGCCACCACCGTTCACCCAGCAATAGAATAATTGCGACGCCTAACCCAGGCAAGATGCCCGTACCAAATCCGACCCAAAACTCCCTCCAGATATTGGCTGGTTTCTGTACTGCATTACCATAGATGGGTTCTGACAAGGTGCGACTCCTGTGTCTATATATTGATTTCCAATATCTAAAGTATAACACAAAAAAAATAGCCATGTTTTATGGTACAATGAACGTACGATGACTATTGAGACGATTATTTTAGCCACACAAAATTCGGGCAAAGTGAAGGAAATAAAACTACTGCTGGCTGGCCTGACGATAAAAATACTCGGCGCCCGTGAGGCGGGTGTCACTGACGATGTGGAAGAAGATGCCGAAACATTAGAAGCTAACTCGCTGAAGAAAGCGGCGCACGTCGCCAAAGCGGCACATCAGTGGGCCATGGCCGACGACTCGGGGTTATTTATTGAATCCCTGAATAATGCGCCGGGGATTTATTCCAGCCGCTGGGCCGGGCCTGATTTCCCGAGGGAACAACTGCCAGATTTTCTTTTGCATAAAATGGCAAACATTCCCATCGAAAAACGAAATGCCTATTGGGAGTGCGGTCTGGTTCTTGTGTCACCGGCCGGGGGCCACTGGACGTTTAATGGCCGCGTCTCGGGCCACGTTGCCACAGAACAGCACGGACAGCCGCGTCCAAATATGCCCTATGACACCATCTTCGTACCAGAGGGGGAGACCAGGACGATGGCCGAAATGACTGAGCGGGAAAAGAACGCCATCAGCCACCGCGGACGGGCAATTGCCAAAATGAAAGAATTCATCACCAAAGAACAAGCTCAGACATAACCCATGAATAAAAGCTTCGAATTCAAAAATGATAGATACAGAAAAAACCGTGGCGGATATTCCAGATGGTTACTGTTAAGCTGTGAAAAATGTAAAAACAAGCTCCTTATTTATCAAAAAGATGGCCCAGGCATCATCAAAAGGCTCTATTATGACCGTATTGGGTTTCTTGCTGGGGCGACCCATGAAAAAAATTTAATTTGCAACAAATGCAAATCCATTCTCGGCATAAAAACTGTTTTCCAGAAAGAAAACCGCCCTGCTTATAGATTGTTTGTAGGTGCAGTTACTAAAAATATTATTAAGGGTCCAGAATTGAAAAAGATGAAACTTAACCACAAAACAGCATGATTAAAGCGCTGATCTTCGACTGGTTCGGAGTATCGACAAAAGAAAACTGGAGCGACTGTATGGTCAGAAAAATGAAAACTGACTACGGTATCGAGGAAAAGGCTTTTCGAAAAGCCTTTAACCCGTTACTCCAATCGTTTGCCAGGAACGGCCTGACTTCCGAAGAATTTCTTCAGAAGCTGATCAAGCCTCTTTTACCCGATGCAAACCCGGCTGATTTCTACTTTCTTTTTACCACACTACCGGAACTCAACTACGAACTGCTCGACTACATCAAGTCCCTCAAACAAAAATATCCAACTTACTTGCTTTCAAACAACTTCGGCCCGGTATTCCCGAACTATGAGAAAATGATCCGATTCGAAGATTACTTCACTGAATTGCTATTGTCACATAAGCTGAATATGAGTAAAGTGGACGGCGACATGTGGCCGGGGATTTTATCAAAACTTCCATTTAAACCTAAAGAACTTCTCTTTATCGACAATAAAGAACAGTACACCGCGATAGCACGGAAAAGTTGGGTCAATACTATCGTATATATCAATAACCAGCAGGCTATTAAAGAAATTAACGAAGCAATACACAACGTATGATTATACTAGGAATAGAAACAAGTTGCGACGAAACCGCCGTAAGTGTGGTCGAGGGAAAAGGCGAACGCGTCAAAGAACTGGCGCATGTCATTGCTTCGCAGATAAAGACGCACCTGAAATACGGCGGCGTGGTGCCGGAGGTGGCCGCGCGTGAACATATGATCGCCATGATCCCGACATTGAACGCTGCCCTGTTGCAAACCAAAATGAAGCCGGCTAACATTGACGCTATTGCCGTAACATCCGGCCCCGGTTTGATTACAGCGTTACGAGTCGGCACACAGGCGGCTAAGACATTGTCCTATGCCTGGCACAAACCCCTCCTGGGCGTTAACCACATCGAAGGGCACATTCTGGCCAACTGGTTTTCAGACAAGCCGATCAAACTGCCAGCACTATGTCTGGTTGTTTCCGGAGGACATACGGAACTTATCCTGATGAAAAAGCATGGCGACTACCACTTGATAGGGAATACCATGGATGATGCGGCTGGCGAAGCATTTGATAAGGTGGCAAAACTCTTAAACATCCAGTACCCGGGCGGCCCGAAGATACAAAAACTCGCCGAACAGGGCAATTCGGCGGCTTTTGATTTCCCTCGGCCGATGCTTAGCAGCGCAAACTATAATTTCAGCTTTTCCGGATTGAAAACGTCCGTACTGTACTTCGTGAAAAAACATCCAGAGGTCATCAAAAATGCTAAAGCTGACCTCTGTGCCAGTTTTCAGCAAGCAGTAGTGGATGTCCTGATTGGCAAAACTGTCCGTGCGGCCAAAGAACTTAAAGTAAAAACCGTCTTATTGGCCGGCGGTGTTGCGGCAAATAAACCATTGCGCGAAACGTTAGATAAGAAAGTTGGCGAACTGAAGGGTGTTGATTTCTTTACGCCACCATTGCCCCTCTGCACTGACAATGCCAGCATGATCGCCTCAGCCGGATACTTCCGGGCCAAGAAAAAAGACTTCGACGACTTCCGCACGCTCGAGCCTGACCCGAACTGGGAATTGGTATAAATAGCCAATTTTTGGTAAAATAGCTGCGTAATCAGCTGTTTTATTATGACCAAAGAACTAGGAAAAGCCTATCAACCAACAGATATCGAATCCGCCATTTATACCAAATGGGAGCGGTCGGGATTTTTCAATCCTGACAACCTACCGGGCAAAAGGAAAACGCCTTTCACTATTTCCATGCCGCCGCCAAACGTAACCGGCGAACTGCATCTCGGGCATGCTACCGGCCTGACCATCCAGGACATCATGACCCGCTACCACCGAATGAAGGGGGACCGGACGCTCTATCTGCCAGGCACCGACCACGCCGGTATTTCTACGCAGGTGATGGTCGAACGGCTGATCGCGTCCGAGGGGGTCGACCGTAACAGCCTCGGTCGAGCGGAATTCGTGAAACGCGTGTGGCAATGGAAAAAGAAATACGGTACGCGCATCACCACTCAGGTCCGCCAGCTCGGCACCTCGTGCGACTGGTCGCGCGAACATTTCACCATGGACCCGTCGCTCACCGCCGCCGTACACAAAGCTTTCATTACGTTATTCAATGAGGGACTCATTTACCGCGGTACGCGCATCGTGAACTGGTGCCCGCGCTGCGCCACGGCGCTTTCTGACCTGGAAGTAAAACACGTAGAAACGGCCAGCAAGCTCTGGTTTATCCGCTACCCGTTATCCGGCACCACCAAATACATTGTCGTAGCCACTACCCGTCCGGAAACGATGCTCGGCGATACCGCCGTGGCCGTGAACCCGAAAGACAAACGCTATACCCAATACATCGGACAAAAAATTATCCTGCCGATTATGAACCGTGAGATCCCGATCGTGGCAGACTCGCGCGTGGATATGGAATTCGGCACTGGTGCGGTGAAAGTAACACCAGCGCACGATGCCGCAGACTACGACATCGGCCTGACCCACCACCTGCCGGTCATCAATGTCATCGGCCAGGACAATAAAATGACCAAAGAAGCTGGTGAATACTACGGCAAGAGCGTTCAGGATGCACGGCATGACATTTTCATTCGGCTGGAGAATGAGGAGCTGATAGAAAAGACTATAGATTATGTACACCAACAAGCCCGCTGCGACCGCTGCAGCACACCGATCGAACCCCTCATTTCCAAACAATGGTTCCTAAAAATCGCGCCGCTGGCCAAACCGGCCATGGCCGCCATGAAATCAGGCAAGGTGGCTATTATCCCCAAACGCTTTGAAAGGGTCTATTTCCATTGGATGAATAACATCCACGACTGGTGCATTTCCCGCCAATTGTGGTGGGGCCACCAGATACCGATCTGGTACTGTCAAAAATGTCAGGAACCCACTGCCAGTTCCGCCAAACCGAAGTCATGCAAAAAATGCCACGGCAAACAGTTCAAGCAGGAAGAAGACACGCTGGACACGTGGTTCTCGTCCGGACTTTGGACATTCTCCACTCTGGGCTGGCCGGATAAAACCAAGGACCTGAAACTTTCCCACCCCACATCAGTCATGGAAACCGGCTGGGACATCCTTTTCTTCTGGGTGGCCAGGATGATCATGCTGTCACTGAAATTCACGAATCAGGTGCCGTTCAAGACCGTGTACATCCACGGCCTGGTGCTGGATAAGGACGGCAAAAAAATGTCCAAATCAAAAGGCACGGGCATCGACCCTATCCCCATGATGGAAAAGTATGGTACTGACGCCATCCGATTATCCGTAGTATTGGGGACCTCTCCAGGACTGGACTATCGTATGTATGAGGAAAAAATCGCCGGTTACCGCAACTTTATCAACAAGCTCTGGAATGTGGCCCGCTTTATCCTTTCCCAACCAGCCCCAAAAGGGAAATTGGAAATTAAAAGTCTGGCGGATACATGGATCATGAACCGACTGAATAGCCTGGTTACTGCCGTAACTAAGAACATCGAAGAATTCAAATTTTCCGAAGCCGGCACGGCACTCTACGATTTCCTGTGGCACGATTTTGCCGACTGGTATTTAGAAATATCCAAAATTGAAAAAAATACCGGTATCCTGCGCCAGGTGTTATCTGTCTGGTTAAAACTAGCCCATCCATTTATCCCGTTCGTGACGGAGGAAGTCTGGTCCCAACTGGTTCCGTCCGGCAAGAATCACATGCTCATCGTCCAGCCTTGGCCGCACGCTGATAAAAAAACAACGAGCTCTTCTGCTGAAACGAATTTTGGGCTGCTCCAGCAGTATATCACTGCCATACGTAATTTCAGGTCCGAACACTCTATCCCTCCTACCGAACTATTGACTGTCGCCTTTTCCGGCAAGCAGACAGGGTTGGTACTGGATAATATCGATATAATCAAAATGCTGGCCAGATTGTCCAAACTTGAACGAAAGGACATTACAAAACCAACAGGTTCCTTCCCGGGTCTTGATTATTCGATCGAAGCGAAAATCGACGCCGCCAAACAGCAAAAAGAAGTGGCCAGTCTTTCCGCTTACATCCAACAGCTGGAATCAAAGCTCACGAATAAAAATTTCACAGAACGTGCACCAAAAGAAATAGTGGCCAAAGAAAAGGAAAAGCTGCGCGAAGCCCAGGAAAAATTGAAAAAACTGCTTTAATTATAACCACGATGAAAATAGACGTGGCCGCTTTTAGGCTTGACAAAAAGACCCATCTCAGGTAGGATGGGTAACCCACACATAAGATTAAACCATAGGAGGTGAGTGTGGCAAATCGGAAGTACATTCGTCCGCTGCACATCCTGCAGCAGGAGCTGATGGATCTGGAGCAGGCCAAGTCAACACCGGTCAAACGCAAAAAGCGCCGCCGCAAAAAGACGAAGCCTAGTACAAGCGTCCGTCATGCACCAATTTCCAAAGGGGCCCGCCATTGATATCACGTCGCGCGGGTCCTGCTTTTTTTTCTTCCAATAAATAGCGCCCGAGCAATTTAACATGCGCCAATACATTCTCATACAGCTTCCTGTCTTGGCGTTCAATCGTGCCGGCGTGGGTATTGAAAAAATCCATCACTGCTTCCGGATCATTTCCGGCCAGCTCGAATTGTTGCCCAGCCCGGTAGTGCTGCTTCAGTAAAAAAGCCGTATCCTGGCTCAACTGCATGATGATTTCTTCCTCCTTTTCATACCTCATCTCTGCGGGCAACTTACCCGCCATCAATTCGGCCATCTTCTCCTTTTCCGTTTTTAAGCTGATGACAACGCGAGGCATCGGCTTTTTTCCCTTCTGCTCTGGGTGCTTCGGATCGAGAAAATATTCCGGAGCATTCAGCTCATTCTGCTTCAACAGATCAATTGTCTGGTATAGTTTTTTCTTGTGCGTATCTGGGTCGGGGCTAGTCGTAACATCCACCGCCAAATACTGGACGCTCCCATCCGTCTCGTCAATGGCCACCACCGTATCAATATGATTGAAATAATCGTCATAATCCGCACTGGGGATGGCTCTGGCGCCCTGGCCGAACTGCCCGCGGTTGAACAATTCGTTGACGACATATTCGGCTGCGACCGTATCTGCGCCGCGTTCCTCCCTATAATGGGGGGATTGTCTGAAGGATTCAACGCGGGCCACATCAGCCGTAATCTTGTCGGCAGGGTAGATATCCCCAAACTGCTGGATGCGCGGCCGTACCTTGTTCTGCCTGGCCGCTATCTGGTCGATCTCCTGATCGCCAGTATAATAGCTGCCAAAAACCTGGCGGCTGTCCAAGCCCTCACCCGGTTTCCTGATGCGCTCAACTGGCTGCCGTCGAAGCTCGGTCAGCGCGTCCCGCTTTGCCTGTTTCTGCTGCACAATTCGCGCTGCCTCAGCCTGAGCATGGCGGATTTCCTTTTCGGTGAACCCTCCTCCTTCGCCTCGTGGCATACAATTATTCGGTTACTTTGAACACTTCCTCCGGCGTGGTAATGCCGGTCAGACTCTTCAAAACGCCGTCCTGGACCATGGTCAACATGCCGTGCTTCTTGGCGATATCCTTGATCTGGTATTCGGACACCTGGCCGGTCAGGACGAGCTTCTCGATATCCTGGTTCATGGTCACGATTTCAAAAATTCCGATCCGGCCCTTGAACCCGATCTCACTGCACTTTTCGCAGCCCTTTCCATGATAAAAATGCAGATTATTCATGTCGACGTTTTGCTTCTTGTCGGCCGGCACGGACTTTAGCACCTCTTGGACATGGGCCAGGGTTTCCGCGTCTGGAGTATATTCCTCCTTGCAATCAGGGCAGACTTTCCGCGTCAGCCGCTGGCCGATGATGACATTCAATGATGGCGCCAGCAGGAACGGCTTCACTTCCATGGACATCAGGCGGGGGACGGCGCCGGCCGCGCTGTTGGTATGCAATGTGGACAGCATCAAATGGCCGGTCAGGGCGGCTTGGATGGCGATCTCCGCGGTC
>JBAYGJ010000039.1:0-8295 GCA_041666685.1 Patescibacteria group bacterium
GGGGTGCTTCCAAAGGTCGCACCCGCCTTCGGCACACTCCGGCACGCCTCCAAGTAAGACACTTTGTAAAAAGGTATTTTTTGTATTGGCCAGCAAGACTGTCCCGATCGTCCTGGGTTCAGCTGCGCTCGCTTCGTTTTGTGCGAAGCTCGTGCATAGCCTCACCCGCCTTGGCTCTCGCGAACTGAAGCAGTTCAGTTCGCTTCGTTGCCTCAGCCCTCATTCACTTCGTTCATTCGGAGAGGGCGAGATTCGAACTCGCGATACGGCTTTAACACCGTATAACAGGTTAGCAACCTGCCGCCTTCAGCCAACTCGGCCACCTCTCCTCATTTTCGGTGGGGCAGCCTGCGGGTTCCCCGTCCGACACCACCCCTCCGCTGTTGGTATCGCTCGTCGCGGTTCGAACGGGCAAGGCCCGATTCTCACCACCCCTCGCTATGGTTAGGAATTTGATGTTAAGAACCCCTGGCAACCACGAAACCCCTGACTGTTTTAGCACCGTGTGATTTTAGTACACTAGCGCATTCATGTAAAGTGGCTAAGGTAGTGGCAACATCGTCGATAATTATAACATTTTCCGGCATTTTTTCAAAGTCATTTTTCATTTTAAAAGCACCAATGACGTTTTGCAGCCTCTCGTGCCTAGCCAACGACATTTGGCTTTCTGTATAACGGGTGCGGACGAGCAGATCCTCTACCTTGGCGCCTAATAACTCGCCTAATTCGTTGGCGATGAGTTTGGATTGATTGAAACCTCGATTGCGAAGTCTTCGCGGATGCAGGGGGACCGGGACTAGGATAGTCGGCTTGGCAGTGATTGCGTTAGTTGTTGGCAATCGCTTTAGACATTGCCAGATGATCTGTGCTGCCGTGTGAGCCAGGGCAGACATAGAGAGATATTTGAGAGTATGGATGCAGTCTTGGACTAGAGCCTGGTCATAATCACAGGAAACCAATAATCCATCTAAGGCTGTTTTTTTGCTACAGTCAGAACAGACGTTGCCCAGGCCCGGCCGTCTACATACGGGACAGGTTTGGCGTGTGTTAAGCTGTATGGTCTTGAAACAGGAGTCGCACAACCATTCACCCTCCTGATCGCAGCCCAGACAATGGATCGGAAATAAAATATCTAAAATAAATTGTCGTATGGTGCGTAATAATATCATAAAACCTTCCGTTTTTTGGGAAGGTTGTATGTATAATAGTTGATTGTAGCAGGTTATTACGAAAAGGCAAGTTCGTTATTTTTTACTTTGACCTTGATCGTATCGCCGGATGAGTAATTACCGGACAGCAGGTCGGCGGCAATCCTGTTTTCGATAAGTTCTTGGACATTGCGCCGGACCGCCCGCGCACCCTGGTCAGGCTGGTAGCTCCGATCGGCGATCAGTGCGGATACTGTCTTGTCCAGAGTCAGTTTGATATTTTGTTCCCGTAGTTTGCGTTCCAGCTCCAGGATGGCCAGATCAACAATTTGGATGATGTCATCCCTATTCAGCGGACGGAATACAATTATTTTATCTATGCGGTTCAAAAGTTCGGGGCGGAATTTTTTTTCTAATTCCTTCATCACGCCGGATTTGATTTCCTTGTAGCGCTGATCGGCCGCTGCCTTGTCTTCCTGTGTTTGAGCTTCAAAGCCAATAGTTGCTCCTTGGTTCAGGGAGGAAAGTCCGACGTTGGAGGTCATGATGACAATAGTGTTTTTGAAATTTACCCGGCGTCCTGTTGCGTCGGTCAGGTGGCCTTCGTCCAAAATTTGCAGGAGAAGATTGAAGACTTCGGGGTGTGCCTTTTCAATTTCATCAAACAAAACCACTGAGTACGGTTTTCTGCGCACCGGCTCGGTCAGTTTGGAGCCTTCCTTATAGCCGACATATCCGGCTGGAGCGCCGATCAGTTTCGAGACATTGAAGCTTTCTGCAAATTCGGACATGTCAATTCTGATGAGTGCGTGCTCGTCCTCAAAGACTGTTTTTGCCAGTACTTTGGCAGTCTCGGTCTTGCCGACGCCGGACGGGCCCAGGAATATAAATGAAGCAATTGGCCGACGCGGGTCAGACAGACCGACTCGGGATCGCCTGATGAAATCAGCGATGGTTTGTAAGGTTTCGCCCTGGCCAATGATGTGTTCGCCCATTATTTTTTCCAGGTGCAGGAGGCGCTCTTTTTCTTCTATAACCAATTCCTTGAGGGGAATTTTTGTAATTCTTGCCACCACTTCCGCAACGTCGTGCTGAGTGATTTTCCCGATGAATTTTTTTGCTGACTGGGCCTGCTTTTGCTTCAAAATAGCCATCCGGTCCTGTAGTGCGGATTCCTGCATCTTGATTTTTAGGGCTTTTTCAAAATTTTCTTTGTTGACCAGATCGTTTTTTACCCCCTTGAGCTTTTCAATCTCTTTTTCCGTCTGGAAAATTTCCTTGAGCAGGCCGTCGCTATGGCTGGTGATTTTTATCTTCGAGGCGGCCTCGTCGATCAGGTCGATGGCCTTATCAGGCAGATACTTGTCCTGCAGGTATCTGGTACTCAATCTGACGGCAGCCGTGATGGCATCATCGGTAATTTGTACCAGGTGGTATTTCTCATAGTTGTCTTTGATGCCCTTCAGCACCTCAATAGTCTCTTCTGGGCTCGCTTCCTCGATAATGATCGGCTGGAAGCGGCGCTCGAGCGCAGCGTCGGATTCGATATATTTTCGGTATTCATCCAGTGTCGTCGCGCCAATAGTCCGGATGTCGCCTTTTGCCAGCGCCGGTTTCAGGATATTGGCGGCGTCCATAGATCCGGCGGCGGAACCGGTGCCGATGATCGTATGCAGTTCGTCGATGAACATGATGATGTTCGGATCTTTTTTGATTTCATCGATGATTTGTTTGAATCGCCCCTCGAATTCTCCGCGATAGATCGTGCCGGCCACGACCAGCGACAGGTCCAGGCGCAGTATTTTCTTGTTCAGAAGTACGTCAGGGACGTCGCCGGACATGATTTTTTTCGCCAGCCCCTCCACAATAGCCGTTTTGCCAACGCCGGGTTCGCCGATCAGGACCGGGTTATTTTTTGTCCGGCGGGACAGGATATGAATCAGTCGTTCAATTTCGGTCGCCCGTCCGACGACCGGGTCAATGCTTTTCTGCATTTTTACATTCGTCAGGTCAGTCGTAAAGAAATCCAAAGCCGGTGTCTTGGAGTCGTCTTTGGGCTTTTCATCTTTGTCGGATTCTTTTGTCTGTTCAAAAATTTGCGTCAGGTCCGGAAATTTCGACGTACTGCGCATGACTGTTTCCAGGCTGGATTCCAGTTTGGATAGGTTGACCCGGTTATGTTCCCATAACGTAACCATAATCGGCGTGTTAATACGCACCAGGCTGATCAGTAGGTGTTCGGTGCCTACGTATTTATGGCCGTTCTGGTGGGCGATCAGTGCGGCTTTTTCGATCACTTTTTTTGTCATATCGGCCATGACAGCCTTGTTCTGGTCCTTTTCCGCTTGTAGGACCGTTTTGTTGGATTGCTGGATATGGCTGCGGATCCGTTCAGCCGTAAGCCCCATTTTTGAGAGTAATTCCGCTGCAATACTCCCTTTTTGCAGGACTAGCCCGTACACGAGATGTTCCGGGCTCACCTGGGTATGACCGAGCGAAGCTGAAAGCTCGTGGGCCTTTTTCAGGGCGTTTTTCAGGTGAGTTGTAAATTTATCAATAATGGTGTTGTCCATATGGTCAGTATACGTGAAAAAATAATTTTTTAGTACAGTTTAGTATATTGAGAATGGTCGTCATTGTCAATTATGGACAAAAAAGCCCCATGGACACGGGGCTAGGCTTGATAGTTAGGATTATTGCGATACTGTCATTTGGCGAGCGGGCTTAGGCAGTAATCCTTGGAATTGGAGAACGGATCGGCTTTTTCTAAAGTCGCACAGACGATGAAGTTGTTTTTATTTTCCGTCAGGGTGTAATGGTATGGGAGTTTTGATTTAGGGTCGGTCCGTACGGAATTTATATAATTTGGGACCAGTTCGTTGAGCGTCTGGGGGTAGGCACGGTTATCGTCATAATACAGTATGGCTGCGGTGTACAGTTGTGAAATATCGGATTTTCTTGCCGCATCAGCAGCATTCGCACTGGCACTTCCAAATACTAATCCACTGATGGAAAAAAGTATCAGCGGTATCAGTACCCAGCCTAGGATAGCCGTAACAATAATGCCCCCCTTTTTTTGCGGCACTACCATGCCCGAACCTTTTATGCTTCTCAAATTTGTATAGACGACGTAACTGTAGCAAAGCATGAAGGGCAATACGAGAACTAGGGCTAGAGCGTCGAATATTGCACTGATAACAGCCGCTTTTATATATGTCAGCCCGAACGATATCAGGGACAGTGGGATTGAAACGAGAATCCCGATCGCCAGGTTCCTCCCCAGTACGGCCCACCAATATCCTCGGACGTACTCCTTGCTTTTTAAAATTGCCTGTAAGCCCCGAACGTTTTCCGAAATGAGGACGTACATGGCGAAACTGAACCAGATAGAAAAAATAATACCCGGTATCCCAAAAATCATGCTGGCTCCACCAGCCAGAAAACTGACCAAGATAGTGATCCACCAATAGGAACCCATGATTTTTGCGGCGTTACCGAGTATGGAGCCGATTGATTGCGAATCGTCTGTCAGGGCGATCAGTATCGCCGCTTGGATCCAGGAAAAAATTAATGAGGCGACCAGCCAGATGCCGATCATGCCCAGCAGGGGGATGATCAAGCCGGTCATGCCAGAATCAATGTCCAGACTACCCAGAGATAGGATTACCCCAATGCCTCCGGCCATGAAGATGACCCCAGTAATTGCGCCACCGAGAATAACGGCAATAAAGCAGATGACAAAGAATTTCGTGATCCGCGATTTGAACAGGTCCCACGCCTGACCTATCAATTCAAAAACACCGGGTAAAACATTGCCCGTGCTGGCCTGGTTTTCCGCCAGCCCGGCCATAGTATCAAAATCCTGTTTTTTTGTTGCCCCAACCGCATCCAATTGCCCCTGCCTGAACAGGTCTCCGGAAAAAAGCTCCCCGACCTGCTGGTCGGTCCAGCCGGATCCTTTTAATTGCTCCCGGATCTGTCCATCAGAAAAACCGGCTTGGCGTGATTGGCGTAGCCAGTCTTGAAGGCTTTTGATATCCATGGTTTTTGTTTTAATTTGATTTTACTCTACTATTCTATCACATTTTTGCGTTTTTGTCAAAACAAAACGACTACACGATTAATGATGCGGCCTCTTAAAAAAATTTATTTGATGTTGGTCAATGCCAGGATTATGGCTGCGGCGGTAATAATGCTTGCGACGATGGAAATCCCCAGGGAGATTTTTGTGGAGGTGGTGACGGCTGTTTTGACCTCTGTCGCGATAATTTTTTTATTGTCCATATGAGTTTTATTGTGTCACATTGCCCATCTGGCGTAGCCGGTTGATCCGGTCCTCAATCGGCGGATGGGTGGAGAAGAGATTAAAAACCCCTTTACTTAGAGGGTTGGCTATGTAGAGATGTGCAGTTGATTTATTGGCTCGTTCTATTATACTGCCATGATCGCGGATTTTTTCCAGTGCCTTTGCCAATCCCTCAGGGTAGCGGGTCAGCAATGCTCCAGAGGCATCGGCCAAATATTCCCGTCTTCTGGATACAGCGAACTTAATCAGCGGAGCAAATATCGCGCCTAAAATTACAAGGGCTAGGCCAATCACCAGTAGGGGGTTATTTTTCCCGCCCCGTATGCGGCCAAAACGCCAGAATAAATCAGAAAGAATTACGATGGTGCCAACGATGACGATTATCAGGGTCATATATCGGACATCATAGTTACCGATATGGGATAGTTCGTGCGCTATAACCGCTTCAAGTTCTTCGTTTTCGAGTTTTTGGATCGCGCCCTCGGTAACTGCAATAGATGCGTGAGCCGGGTCACGGCCGGTGGCAAAAGCGTTGATGTCAGGATCAGGGATGATATACACCTTTGGCGTTGGCAAGCCGGCAGTGATCGCTAAATTCTCCACCATTCGTACGACATATGGGTTGGCTTCTTTGGTAAGGGGGATGGCGCCTGACATGCGCAGGGCAATTTTATCTCCGGTGTAGTAACCGACGAGGGCGCTCACAGTGGCGTACAATATAGCGATGACGATAAAAAAGTAGCCGCCGTCACTGTAGTATTGGTCCAGAAAATACCCTATGGTAATCAAAATTGCCAAACTCAGTAGTATCAAGATCCAGGAGCGGCGCTTATTGGCGTTTATGTGGGTATAGATGGTAGGCATAAGTGAAACCGCGCGCCTTTGTGCAGGACACGCGGTTTATCAGTTATATTGGCCTTAAAATTGGACTTTGACCGGTTCTTTGGCGGCCGCCTCGCCTTCGCCGAGTTCGAAGAATTCAAATTCCTTGAACCCGAGCATGCCGGCGACCATATTGTTCGGGAAAACCTGAATCTTGGTGTTGAAGTCCCTAACATTACCATTGTAAAACCGCCGGGCTGCCTGGATTTTATTTTCCGTATCAGACAGTTCGTCCTGCAGTTTCAGGAAGTTTTGGTTTGCTTTCAGGTCGGGATACGCTTCGGCGACGGCAAATAAGCTTTTCAGGGTACCCGCCAGCATGTTTTCTGCCTGGCCTTTTTCCGCGACGCCGGTGGCTCCCATGGCTTTGGAGCGGGCTTCGGTAACTTTTTCAAAAAGTTCGCGTTCATGCTTGGCGTAGCCCTTGACCGCCTCGACGAGGTTCGGGATCAGGTCGTACCTACGTTTGAGTTGAACGTCGATATCGGCCCAGGCTTCTTTGGTCTGGTTGCGGAGGCGGATAAGGCCGTTATAAACGGCAATGAACCAAAGGACAATCGCGGCAACCGCGATGAGGATAATCCATGTGACTGTTGACATACGTATGTTAGTTAATGGTTAATGTATAAATTAATTATTTGGGATGATGAGCAGTGTGATGGCGATGGCGTCAAAGGTGGTTTGTCCTGAATCAGAATTCGGTCCTTGTACATAAATGGTTGCTCCGGGTTTGAAGTCGGCAAGTGATGCGATGGTTCGGCTGCCGGATAGAGAATTAGACGTGGGTGTAGCCGTGATGTCGGTACGGAGTAATTGGGTATCTTCGGTTACGCGGGCGGTTAGTTTTTTTGATTTATTCTCAATATCAGTAAAAGTAAAGACTATATTTTTCCCGGTCACTTGAGAAATTTTTCCCTGCCAACTGGCTGTTTGGATCCCGAGGATTTTTTGGTATCCTGCGGGTGCGACGCTGGTACCGGGTACGGCTGCCAGGCTCTGGGAGCCTTGGCGTTTGCCGTAGAAAAAACTGACTAATGCGACGCCCACTACAACAATAAAGATTATTCCTGCCCCGAAAAGTACGGCATTTTGACTCCGAGTGAAGGTAAAAATTGTTGATTTATTTTCACTTGACATTTTGGGTAAAAATATGTTACAATGTGGATACAGAAATTCATTTTGACAACGTGATTATTACAGTATTTCAAGATTTTGTCAATTTGTTCCAAAAATCATTTTTCTGTGAAAATAAAATAAAACTAACGATATACAGTGATGAAGAGGGGCGCGAAAAATATCGCCAATTATACTTTGTATCATGTCAGATGGGCTTTTTTTAGCCTATTTTTTTGTTTTTTGCTTATTTGCATTGCGTTCGGATGGCATCAGCGAGCGCGCGCGGAAATTTCCAGCCCCATTGCTTCGCCGCCCGAGCACAATGCCAGCGGAAATTTATTGATTGACGGGTCTGCCCAGGCAAAACAGGGCAGTTTGCGTTTTGGTACGAGTGATGTGGTTAGCCCGTTCAACTACCAACTGGAAGTTTTGGGGGAAGGGGCACAATCGACGGCGGCTGAGGTCGAAAAGAATTTACAGGTCGGGAAAACGAGCAGCACATTATATGTTGATGCTGACAATAGCTGTGTGTGCATCGGGCCCTGTTTGGGCGTTTCCGGCAGCAAGCTTGAAGTCACTGGCGGCACTTGGAGTATCAACGCGCCAAATACCGATGCGCTCTCGGCAACGAGCAGCAGTGCGGAGGCCCTCTATGGGTCTTCTGTGTATCCGAGTGTCGGCCCGGGTGTCCAGGGCACTTCTGCGAGCGACACTGGCTACGGCGTGAAAGCCAGCAACCTTACGGGAACGGGAGTGCAGGGGGAGTCGGGTACGGACCTCCCGTTTGCCCAGGTATTATTGTTCAACGATAGTATTTGGTATAACCGAACAAATGAGGCGGCA
>JBAYGJ010000040.1:0-7900 GCA_041666685.1 Patescibacteria group bacterium
GTACGGGATCGGCTTTCCCAATGGAAACTGTACCGTACCTCTGGACGTGTTGTATTTGGCCAGTTCTTTGCTGAACTCACGCACTCCGGACGAGGTAGGGAAAAAACTCACATGGTTTTTGAACCCGCCGAAATGCACCAGATTTTTTCCGTTCAGGGTGAATGTAGGAATACCGTATGTTATCGCCTCTTGTGCCTTTGGTGCCGCATTCCTGATAGCGGTCCGAATCTTTTTCAGTATGACCCCAACTGCTGCGGGAAAGTGTACGATATATTCGTCGATTGTTTTGAATTGTTTCATATTTGCAGTATAGCAAAAAACTTGCATTTAAAAAAATATCCCCGCCTCTCGCATTGGTAAGCGACACAGCGGGGATGGAGTTTCTTGATGGCTGCACTCACTACCGGAATTGAGTGGCGGTTCTCCGGGAACTCCGCCAGTTACAGTGCGCGCCCATGGCCGCGCCGCATGCCAGGAAACGGCGGCAGCCGACACGCCTTTTCCGCGTAAACTCCTGAAAAAACGCTCTAGGCAACCCGCGGGGGTCCATTCCCTCAACAATTAGATAACCATGAAACGTACACTGACCGGCCTCAGCCATACTAAAATACCGCCCCATGGAGCGTCAAGCCAGGTTATCCCCCTTACGTGATCCCAATCCTGATTCGGCGTAGCTCCCTCCTGATGTCCTGGTGATCCGGGAACACGCGGCTAACCAAGTCCCAAAATTTCCTGGAATGGTTGAATTCCTGAACATGACACAGCTCGTGGACGATAATATAATCAGCCAGCCGCACTGGTAAAAAAATAATTTTATAATTGAAATTCAGATTTCCCTTCCGTGAACAGCTGCCCCAGCGTGTCCGTTGGTTCCTGATGCCGATACGATTGAACGCATACTGGTACGTCTCATTGAAATGGCTGATCCGCCCCACTGCCAGTTGATAGGCTTTGGCTTTGTTCGCATAATAATCGTTCAAACCGTGTTGTACGATTATCTGGCCGCTGAATTTCTGGAAAAATGCAATTTTGGAAAGCAGCCATCGGCTCTTCTCCGTAATAAACCGTTCGATAAGCGAATCATGGAAATAATACGGAGTCGTGACCATGACAGCGCCGTCACAGTTCACGGACAGCCGCATTCGGCGGGCCCGCAGGCTTTTCCGCAACGTGTACGTGACTTTTTGATGGTGCAGGGATATTTCTTTTTGCATGATATTAGTATGGCCCGACTCAGCAATTATGGCAAATAAAAAGGAGCTCACAGTGAGCTCCTATTGATAATTCCTTTGGCAGCACTAGCAGTCTTATGACCGCGATGGCATGACACTCAGATAACTCATGCTGATCATTATACTGTGACCTTGCTGGTCGGTGTATTCCGCCTTGCCCTGCGCGGATGGCGTCTGCAGCCGGTAGGCGTTAATCAGTGGACCGCAATTGTCGGCGGTGGAAGCGTAACGGTATATTTCTATCGTATTCGGCAGCTGCAAGGCCCGGTGCATGTTGTCGTCATACAGGTAAATCACCGTCCAGCGGTTCCTGAAAACTTCGCTGGTCACTTCCATAAATACGTACCCGAGCTTCGCCACTGACGTCAGGTTATGTCCGGGATACCGTACTTCATACACGGCTTGCTGTCCGGCCGGATCAAACTTGACCAGTTTGGTCTCACGGACCATAGCGCCCGGTCTGCCCTGGCCAAAAGAAAATGGCGGCTCATCTTTTAATTCCTGACTGCAACTGACAATCACTAGAACGACGACCATAAAAACCACTACAAAGAACCTACTCATGGCATAACCTCCTCATACAAAACCATGTTTTCAAGTTACGTGCTTCGGTATATCTTAGCCTAAAGCTAAAAAATGTCAATCCTGGTCGAAGCTACTCTGGTAATGGGGCAACAAAAAAACCACCCCTCCGCAGAAGGGTGGTTCAAAATTCAAAATGTAATACAGTGTTTAGCTCAGGCTCAGTTCGCCGTTTTCCATTGTCGCTTTGATCCGGCCAGTCCGGATGGCTTCGTTGATAACGCCTTTTTTGATATCGATATATCCGTTGCCATCATCCGCCAGCCGGAACTTGCTTTCTGTATTCGCCCGCGAAGTCCCTGAAGTTTCATTAAAAATCCCTGCCTTGAAGAAAAGTCCCAGGTCATCAGCATCCATTAATCCCGGCATTTCCGAATACAAATCCCCTGCGAACTGGACTGACCCGTCCGCCCCGATTTCCACCTGAGACTGTTCAAAAACACTGTCCATCGAACCTCCATTATCATACTTCACCTGCACCTGCTTGATCTCGCCCTTAGCCTCCACGTTTGTCTCGGCAGTATCGGGATCTTTTGGAACATGAAAGTCCGCGCCCTGTTGGTCCGGTCCCATTTCTGTTGCCATACGCGTATTACTTTAATGATAATTTCTATATATATAAATCTTCAACAAGTATAAGCAGTATCCACTTACTGTTTCGTGGTGGTCGGGGTATGGAACGGCTGCGCGGCCACGTCGTTCGGCAATTCGCCGGTTTGCGGCTGCGGGTACACTGGCACATAATGGATTTCTGTCGTCTGGGGTTTAGGTGCAGCTGTCGGATTTTTCTCCAGGGATGACGTCAGCAACTCCTTGGCTTTTCCGGACCAATAACCAAGCTCGTCCTGTGAAGCAGGCCTCTGGTAGTACGTCTGGAACAGGCCGTCCACTTCATCCGGCGTCAACCCTTGCTGGAGGGCGGTACCGGGAGTTGCCGTCTGGCCGGTGAGGCTCGGTACGTTTGTTTCTTCGCCGAGTACGGCAGGCGCACGATTGATGACATACGGAGTAATGGCGGCGGGCTGCCATCCGGCCGCTGTAAACCAAAAACCGGCGCCGGCCATGACGCTGATTGCGATGGCGGCACCCATAAAACCCGTCTTGTACCATTGTGCCTGTTTCATATCAGTTTTGTTTTATCATTATAGACCGCCGCTGTCAATGATCCAGAGACCGAAAAAACTGCCTCATCCGCCTTGACAATCGGCATGCCGGCTGGTATGGTGACCGACTCGAAATCCCTGAACATTGAAACAATCCAATCCATATACGGAGGTTCACATGTCATCGTCTAAGCTCGAACCCCTGCGGCTCGTACTGGTCGTGTTCGCCTATGGCATCATCGGTGCCCTGGCCGGCTGGTATTACAGTTTCGCCGGCCACCCGGACATGCGTCTCTACGGCCTTATCCTGTCCGTCGTTATCATACCGTATGCCCCCCATTTCATCCTGCAAAAGGAAACCAAAAAATGGCGCTTCGCCAGAGCGCCCGAGCGACTCCTGTCGGCTGGGCTTGGCGCTGCCGCATACCTGGCAGTCGCACTGGCAATCATCCAGATTCCTGCGGATTTCCCAGTTTACCGTATGGCATTCCTCGCCGTCGCTGCCCATATCGGCCTGGTCGGCCTTGCCCTGCTGTTGGATTCAAGGTATACGTGCCTCGCGAATGAAATCAAGCAGATACTGCTGGTCTCAATGATATTCGCGACGGCGCTGGCTGCAGTCATCGCTTTGGCCAGCATCCCCTTTTCCAGCCATCCACAGGTCATGGTATCGATCATTGCGGGAGCCGCACTGTTCATCCTCGGCGGCATCGTTTCCTACGCCACCGGCAAAGACGGCGACTATTTTCTCGACTACCCGTTCGCATCCGGGGCGGTTATCACGGCTGTATCCGCCGCACTGTGCTGGCTCCTATTCCTGACGCCGGCCAGTATCCTGATCGGCGCGTCCTACAGCATAGTGTTAATGGTGATGATGGCTGCTTGTTATGCGATCGGCAGACGGCAATATTTCCGCCATTATCGACGTAGGTAGATCTCAGTCCTCGGCTGGCCATATTCATGGCCGTGCCGCCCTCGCACCCGAGACCCAGCGAGAATAAATAAGGGTCTTTTTTATATGCTGCCCTTGACGGGACCGAGGCACTATCAACATATTCTAAAAGCGAGGCAGTTGACCTTATAAGCCGTCTGAAAGTTTTATACTAGTAAGGCGGTTTTTTTATATTTCCGATTGTAGCACTTTATTGAGAAAATCTGTTCATATGGGGACGGAAAAAAGCTACCCGCCACGATTGACAGTTTACCGCACGAGGGTATAATGGAAAAAATCAAAACATAACCGGGGGCCGCTGTCCTCGGGCACAGCACTCAGCACTTTGTCACGATAGAAAATACCATCCGTCACCCCCAAACTGTGAAGGGAGATTCATATGAAACACGCCGTTCTCTTCATTGCCGTCAGCCTGATCGGACTGACTCTCGCGCCAGGAGCAGTCGCCCAGACATTCACGGTACCGAACGTCACCGGCACCTCCATGGCGGACATTTACACCGCCGGCGCCGTGCTGGTCAGCGCCCTGGAATCCAATGAAAAGGAGATCGTCCACATCGAGTATGACATCGTCTACCAAGGCGTCACCACCACCAATTACCGCATGCTGTCCAACCGCTGGTCGTATACGTTCCTCGGATTTGCCGACTTCCGGATAACCGACCTCGACCTGAAAGTTTCCTTGCTGATTGACACGGTCTGGGTACCGGTTGGCCAGGACCAGCTGAACGACAAACTGCCCACGGTCACGGTCACTCCAGATGCCCCCGGCTTGTACCGCTTCGAGATGACGGCGTACTCGTTCACCTACCCGTATACCTCTGGCCATTACGGACTTATGATCTACCACGTCCACCCGGACGCCCAAACCACGACACCGGCTACTGACCAGTCGCTGCATTAAACGCTCTCTCCAGCCCTCATGACCCGCCCTCACGGACGGGTTTTTTATATTAAAAAACCGCCCGGCACGGTCAGTGTATTGTCCGCATACCCTCAATCCAGTACGGTAACCTCAATGCGTGAACCGATGTCAGGATGTCCGTCAGCGCCGATGACCACGCTGATCGGATCGCCCTGCAGCTGGCGACGATTGCTGTCCGTATATCCGCGCACGCCGACCTGGACCGCGCCTTTCCCCTTCAGCTCCTCATAGCTGAAACCGGTCCGGTACCCGCACTGCTGCCTGGCCACCCTGGCGAACAAATTTATTGACGAGAGGTAAAACCCCGCTTCATATGAGGTGTCTTTTGCCACGCCGTCGGCAAATTTGAGGGTAATGATCACGTCAGACGCATCCACCCAGCCGCACATTTTATCGACATCGTTCTGGTTGCCCACTTCAGCATTCGCATTGGATATGCTCGTCGTATTGTGGTTTCCGGCATTGATGACCGCTGTATTTGAATTACCGGTTACCGTATTCGACGGAGTATTCGTCGTACAGCCCGAGACTGTAACTGCTACAATGACGAGTCCGATCAGAATGAATAATTTTTTCATATTTTTTACGTTAAATAAATATTTCACTCTATTTGGTATTTTGCGGCTCCGCTAAAACGGTTTTCCTATTTTTGATCAACAGCCAGAGCCCTACCAGTCCGGGCAGAATGCTGATAATATAAAAATCGACAGGAATTACGGTATAGGACATGACGCATCCGCACAGGTCGCATGGGACGCATACTTTATGCTCTTCAATGAGTGAACGGATACCGGATCCCAGTGTAGTGCCGACCGACGGGCATGTACCGCAGTATGCGGTCTCCAGATACAGGCTCTGAATATAGATGATGCCTGCTACAGACAGGCCGATGAGTAGCAAGCCAATGATTATTCGTTTATTCATAAATTTATTTTCCCTCTTTTCCGGAAAAAACGCAATCCTGTCTGAAACAAATAAACCAAAGGGGCAAACAGAAAATCGCCTGCCTGACTTCTTGCCGGTGCTTTTTCATCATTTAAAAAAGATCCCCATCCCCGGAGGATCTTTATCAGCTGGTCTCGTAGATAGAAGGATCATAGAGCGGCGCGTCGGGATTGTCATGCTGGAACTGCCGTCCCGCATAAAAGCCGATCCACATCAGTATTGACGGAAAGGGAGCGCGCGGTGTCAGTGTTTCAGTTGGGCAGTGTTCCTGGAAATACCTTCCTTCCTCAAAACTGAGCTCCAGGAGTAATAAGCCTCCTTTTTTCCTTTTGCTGTTTGGCTGTGGCTCAGCCAGGATTTGTTCCACTTCTTCTAGCATCGCTGGGTCATGTTCTGCCGCCCAGGACTTGATCGCCTCGTGGTGTGTAAAGGGCATCTCGATTACCTCCGGCTTTTTTCTCAATTAAGGCAATCTACCATGATCATCACACCACGGTCAAGAACGGTGGAGCACACACCCCTCCTATCAACACAATATCCTCGAGGAGGAGTCGAAGGGCTTCCCCGCGCCTCTCTTCCCTTCTTTCGTTCCCCCTCTCCCATTCCCGTCTAGACCCTGAGCGCAGTCCCGAAGGGACGGAGTCGAAGGGCCACCCATATAAAAAATCATCACAACTCCTTTACATACGACTTGAAAAACTTCTCAATGGCGGACACGACTTCATCTTTCAATCGCGAATTGCTCTCCGCCACCCACACGGCAAAGTTGTACAGCTCCTTGGTATCCACCTGCAACCATTTGTCATTCTTATGCAATAAAACAAACACGCTGGTCATGGCGATACGCTTATTGCCATTCTGGAATGGATGATTCTTCACCATCAAATAGAACATCATCGCCACTTTACCCAGCAAGCCCTGATATAATGATTTCTTGCTGAATTTCTGGAACGGCATGGCCAGGCAACTTTCCAGCTTGCCAGGATACCGTGTGGAGAAATCCGGTATAGGTTCATTGAACGTCAAATGCTCCTGCGCCAGCTTATGGGCCAGGTATTCGACTTCGGCAACGGTCAATGTGGCCATGGCTTTAGGCATTGCCTAACAGTTTAATGGTCTCGCCGTATTCCTTGATGGTCTTCTTCACTGCCTGATCAATCTCATGCTTATCCGCCGCCCCCAGCGTTTTTTTCTGGTGGATATCCAGGTCTTCTTTGGCAATGATAAAATTCCGACCCACTTTTTTGGCCTTGATATCTCCTTTCTTGATTTTCTTGAAAACCGCAATCCGGCTGATACCCAGCTCCTTAGCCGCCTCTGCAGTAGATATATATTGTTTATCCATAGTATTATTGATCCTTTGTTAACCTACATCTATAGGTTAACATATGTTAACCTACGTGTCAACCCCCTCTCCCATTCCCGTCTAGACCCTGAGTGCAGTCCCGAAGGGACGTAGTCGAAGGGCCTTCCCCACGCCCCTCCCTCAACACTTGTCATTTTTGATTGTCGCGCACCCACAGCGGGTTGCGCTCACGGAATATTAAAATTCCTCCCACCGCACCCCGCTGTGGGTGCGGTGTCCCATTTGACAGTAATTTAACGCTATGTTAAACTTCTTTGATTTATACACCAAACAAAAAAACATAGCTCTTTGAAAGAAGGTGAGTGAAATGACAATCACTGTATCAAAAACATTAAGCGGAGAATCTCCAATTGGAATGATCTCCATGAAATTCGACAATCTTCCAACTGAAACAGCGCAAGCATTAATGGCTGAATTGTTTGATGGAATGCCGGCGTCTACCACCGTATATACGGACAAAGGTAATTCCACTGAACGTCACGATATCACTTGGACTGTCAAAAAAAACGTAATCATGATAAAAATTGATTACACTATCAGTCACAATTATGGTCACCAAGAGTGCAAGAGTGAACTTCGGTCACAAGCATTGGTTGACCTGAACACTATTGCTGATACACTCAAAACAGCCTTCTCGGTCTTTGCCTAAGAGGAGGTTAAGTGACTATCCCCAGTCCCACAAAGTTCTGAACAGTAAATTCGGAACTTTTTTATTTAAATCAATTTCACATCCCCTATCTCATCATTTCGCAGTAGCTCAATGCCAAGAAGAGGACTCGAACTTCCAACCTCCCA
>JBAYGJ010000041.1:0-7783 GCA_041666685.1 Patescibacteria group bacterium
AAGCTCGGACAGGACCTGGATTTATTCACTTTTGCCGATGAAGTGGGTAAAGGATTGCCTCTGCTTACCCCCAAGGGTAGCATTATCCGCCGCGAGCTGGAACGGTTTACCGTAGACGAGGAACTGAAACGCGGATACATGCACGTCTTCACTCCGCCCCTGGCAAAGACCGATTTATACAAGACGTCGGGTCATTACCCCTACTATAAAGATACGATGTATCCGGTCATGAAAGTAGACGACGATGAACTGATTTTACGGCCAATGACCTGCCCGCACCATTTCATGCTATACAAATCAAAACCCCGCAGCTACCGGGAACTGCCGATCCGCTTTGCCGAATTGGCCGCCCAATTCCGTTATGAAAAAAGCGGCGAGCTGTCCGGCCTGATGCGTGTCCGCATGTTCACCCTGGCTGATGCGCATATTTTCCTGTCACCGGAGCAGGCTGAAAAAGAAATTATAGAGGTATTGAAACTCATAGACTATATGAATGGCAAGCTTGGGCTGAAAAAAGGCAAGGACTACCTCTATCGCCTGTCGCTAGGCGACCGGCAGGATACCAAAAAATACTACAAGGATGACCAGGCTTGGGACTACGCGGAAAATGTCCTGAGAAACGTATTGAAAAAACAAAAAGCCCCGTTCTACGAGGCGGCGGGAGAAGCGGCTTTTTACGGGCCGAAAATCGACGTACAGATGAAACGTGTCAACGGCCAGGAAGATACGGCCTTCACCGTCCAGTACGATTTCGTCCTGCCCAACCGCTTCAAACTGACGTATACGGACAACCAGGGGCAGGAGCGTGAGCCAGTGGTCATCCACCGGGCTTCTATCGGCTGTCTGGAGCGGACTATCGCTTTTCTCGTCGAACACTATGCCGGAGCGTTCCCGGTCTGGCTGTCACCGGTCCAGGCCCAAATCCTGACAGTCGGCAAGGCCCATAAACGGTTCGGCAAAAAACTCCACGAAGAACTTTTGAAATCAGGCATCCGTTCGTATCTCGACGACGGCAACGACACCGTCGGGTACAAGATCCGTCAGGCCGAAAAACAGAAGGTCCCCTACATGTTAGTGGTCGGCGACAAGGAAGTAAAAGGCAAATCGCTGGCGGTCAGACTCCGCGGCGAAAAGGAAATAAAAAAAATTCCGCTGAAGAAATTCATCAAGCAGGTCCAGCAAGAAATTACAGAAAAAATCTAAAAAAAATCGCTGGTGCAACCACTCACAAGTTGCACCAGCTTTCGAATCGCCCCGCCCTCACAGCGGAGCGACCCACAGACGTCCAAACGGTCGAAGATACCCCACATCGGAGAATATCTTGCCTGGGCTCAGAAAGGAACGTATATGCTCATTCCGAGCCGTCCTGTTATTATTGCACCAAACGCTGTTTCCGTATTACAGCCACCGTATGGACCGGTCAATGATCAGTTAATACACCATCCTATATCGAAGGTCATGCACTGTCAAGTGGCAAAAAAAAGACCGCGCTTTATGGGCGACGGTCAAAATTTAGGGTGGGGGTAGGCTGGTGAGCCGGACTGTGACGAATGCCAGACGTCATATGGCCAGGATGTGTATCAACTGGCGTCATCAGCACAGTGTGTGCGAGCACATGGAAAAATGAACTGTGCCGGAAACGGCTGAAGATGGAGTGCCATGATGTACATGACAGGTGCCGTATGAAAAAGTGCGGCTCTCGGAAATGCCTACCCCCAGTATCTATAAAAAGATCGGAAGAAAGATTGGACAGAAAGTATATCACAGCCATACTAAACGTCAAGGGTTGCCATGTGGACAACTCTTGAGATGATTTTATTTAGCAAATATTCCCTCTTTACTGCGATAACGTCAGGGCCAGATACACTCCTGCTCCCACAGCGCCGACTACGATAACTGTTAGGGTAACCTTGATGCCAAGAGACATTTTCGTGTCCGTCGTCACGTCGGTTTGCTTTTTCCCTGGTTCCATGGCATTCCCAGGCATGAAATCATTGGCCATAAGCGTTTGCAGTTAGTAATTCGTATCTACATAGTACCACCATTCCCCTTGAAAATAAAGCCGGATATCCGTACACTATACTCACTATGCAGAAAAAATTCCATATCATCATTATCGGCTGCCAGATGAACTACGCTGACGCAGACCGGCTCGTCGCGGTCATGCAGTCGCTCGGCTATACCCAGACCCCGGTCGAATCCGAAGCTCACGTAATTTTCGTGGTGGCCTGCTCGGTCAGGCAAAAGGCTATGGACCGAATTTACGGTCGGCTGAATAAATGGAAAATCAAACGGGAGAAGAAAGGGATAAAAATTATCCTGACCGGATGCGTCCTGCCGTATGACCGTAAAAAACTTTTGCCTCGTTTTGACCTAGTCCTTCCGATCAGGGACCTGGCCACGCTGCCTGCCTACCTAGAACCGGGAAAAAAGAAAAAATGGCCAGTGACCAATGCGGATTACCTGGCTATGCCGCATACGCCGGCCAATTCATTCCAGGCGTTCGTCCCGATCATGACCGGCTGCAACAATTATTGCACCTTCTGCGCCGTCCCTTACACCCGGGGCGAGGAGGCCTCACGGCCGATGACGGATATTGTAGCAGAAGTTACCCGCCTGGTGACACATGGCTATAAAGAAATTACTCTGCTCGGGCAGAACGTAAACGCCTACATTAATCCTGAAAAATACCATCCGACTGCAGTGCAAAAAACACGTTCACGTGATTTTTGGCAATTCCGGCCGGACCAACCGATCCAATGGCGCAACGCCACGACCAAAGTACCGAAAGACTTCGCCGCATTGCTGAAAAAAATCGATGCCATTCCTGGTGACTTTTGGGTGCGTTTCTTGACGTCAAACCCGCAGGACGTCTCTCCTGAACTCATTTCCATACTGCCTAGGCTGAAAAAAATGACGCCGTATTTCCATTTACCCATCCAGGCCGGAGACGACGAAATCTTGCGCCGCATGAACCGGCGCCACACCCGCGGCTACTACCTGGATCTCATTAAGAAAATCAGGCGGGCCTGGCCAGCAGCAGCTATTACGACTGACATTATCGTCGGATTCCCCGGCGAAACAAAAAAACAATTCCTGGAGACTGCCAGCCTGATGCGCCGGGCCAACTACGACATGGCCTATTTGGCGGAATACTCCCCCCGGCCCGGCACGGCCTCGGCCAGATTTTTCCCGGATGACGTCCCAAAAAAGGAAAAGACAAGACGCAAAGAATTCCTCAATACTATCCTGAAAAAAACAGCGCTTCGGAACAATAAAAAATATGTCGGCAAAACGGTCAGAGTGCTGGTCGACCACCATGATGACAAGAAAAAAATAAACTCAGGAAAAACGGGCGCGTTTAAAACCATTCATTTTCCCGGTCCTGACCTGACCGGCCAGTTCACTGACGTGACAGTAAAAAAGGCAGATGCCTGGGGAATGACCGGTAAGCAAAAAAATAAGGCCAACACATCCGCGTGGGACATGAAGGCCTTTTAAGGGTACATGCGTCGCCAAAAGGCGATCACATAAGCAATTCTGAACCCAATCCCGACAGATAAGACAAGCCATCCAAGCCAGCCCAGCCTTTTGTAGTTGATCAGAAAGACGCCAATGACGGTGCCTCCGACTACCACAGTCATGAGGCGAGGAACTGCCCCACAGGCGAAGATGACAATCAACAATTTCCAGTGTGCCAACCCATGGACCGCGTGCTTTACCTGGTCAGTGTAGTCGGTACGGATTTCCTTTTTTTGGAATCCAAGTGTGCCGACTATAGCCCACCAGAGTGCAGCGACACTGTTGTTGATTAGGTCGATGATTGCCACCACCTTCTCCATATAGAGCATCTGCCGGACTACCAGCAAGTCAATCCCAAGGTTTAGGATATTGGCCGCGGCTGCGATAACCACAATGGGTGTGGTCAGATACCCGTCAGCGAACCACAGTCCTACTCCGGCTTCAGTAGAAACCATCGTAGCGACAAAATTGGCGATAACCACGCCCCAAACGAACTGCTTTAGAGCATAATACGCCAATGCGAGGCTGGATAGCATGCAGATCAGGAATACAAATGGGTGCTTTTGGGAGAATTGCTTTACATTTTTATAAAGAACTTCGCCAAACAACCGACTCTCCTTTTGCAACAGGTTATGAAAATCAAACAAAGACTAGCATCTGATAATATCTCAGAAGCAGCAAAATGTCAATCCCCTTGATCTTCAAGTTGGTAATAAAAAAACTGCCGGATCAATGGACGCGGCAGCTTCATCAAAAAGGTCTCTGGACCATGCGCTTCATAATGGCTTCGCATGCTGGCACTCGATAATGCTACGAATAATGTCCGCCAGGGCGATGCCGTCCAAAGTGATGCCATCGTCCTTCTTCGGCCAGATGAAGGCATAATGGCAGATATCCGTGCCCGGATGGCTGCGTTTCATGCGGCAAACAGGCACCATTTCTGTCGGTTTCAGAATAATATCGAAGCCCATCTCCCCCAGAACCCGCTCATCCAGGCGCATGTGCTGATCGGCAACTAGTATGATAGGGATCTTCACCGGCATTCTCTTCACTTGATCGATCAGACGCAGCCGGCTGCCGATCCCCTCGCCGATATCGACGACGACCACCAGATCAGTCTCGCCGCCTTTGCAATGTCTGGCAACCCATGAGAGCGCCTCTTCTGTCACTTCACACGAATGCAATTCCTGGATACACGGATTCGGCGCTTCGCCATCATCAGGATTTTTGTCCCACAAGGGTGCCAAAGACATAGCGATCGGGCCCGGATTCCCGTTCTCTGCTACCAATACTGAGGCTTTCATGAGCCCCTCCTTTCCTATGGACTTTTGATGTACAATGCTAATATACAAACTTACGCTTTAGCCACCTTTTTGTCAATGGAAAAACCGCCTCTTATCGCTATCGTTGGCCCAAACGCTTCAGGGAAGACTTCCCTGTCCATCGCCCTGGCCAAAAAATTCAACGGTGAAATAATTTCCGCTGATTCACGTCAGGTCTACCGGGGCATGAATATCGGCACCGGCAAGGTCACGAGGCAAGAACAAAAATCAATCAAACACCATCTCATCGACGTGGCTGACGCTCGCCGGGAATTTAACGTGTCCCATTTCAAAAAACTGGCTACGAGTGATATTAAAAAAATTCTGGCCATAGGCAAGCTCCCCTTCCTGGTCGGGGGCACTGGATTCTGGATCCGGTCAATCGTGGATGACCTAGACCTGCCTGCCGTAAAACCGAATATAAAACTTCGCCGACTGCTCAGTAAAAAAACTGCAACCGAACTTTTTAGAATCCTTAAAAAACTGGACTGGCAACGCGCCAGAACCGTCGATCGACACAATCCCTACCGCCTCATCCGGTCTATTGAAATAATCAGAACCACAGGCAAAAAAATACCCCCTTTAAAGAAATCCTCCCCATATAACGTACTACTGCTAGGCGTCAGGCACTCCCTGCCGAAACTCTACCGGCTGATCGACCAAAGGTTGGACCGGCGCATCAGACAGGGGCTGATCAGGGAAGTGGCACGTCTGCACCGCCAAGGAGTCAGCTGGCAGCGACTGCATGATATCGGCCTGGAATACCGTTTTGTCAGCCTGTACCTACGTGGTACAATGACCAGACAGGAAATGGGGGCTCGGCTGAAACATGCCATCCACCATTATGCCAAACGGCAATTGACCTGGTTCAGGCCGGATAAACGGATCAACTGGATCACCTCCCGACAACAAGCGGAAAAATTAATCATAAAACATTTACACCCATGAAACTCATCATCAGCGCCAAGGATTTTCGGGTAAACCAATGGCTGAAAGATTACTCAGCAAAAAAAATGGATAAGCTGGAGAAGCTGCTCCCAGCGGACGCAGAAGCAAAGATAGAACTCGACCATGACCATAACCAGCATACCGGCCTGGTCTACCGTGCGGAAGCCTCAGTGCTATTAGGCGGGAAAACCATCAAAGCCGGAGAAAAAGGCACGACCATGGAAGCGGCCATTGATTTGACCGTTCCCAAACTGATCCAGCAGGTCAAGAAATTCAAGGACAAGCGCCAGACATTGCAACGAAGAAGCACCCGCTAACCCCAAATTCCAAACCCGAAGCACTTGACGCCTGGGCAGTTTTTGCATAGGATGAACCAATTACTTAAAACGCGCAGAACTGGAGGGATCTATGTTCTTTGGCATTGCATTGATACTGACTGCCTGTCTGGTGTACTCCATCGCCATTTGGACCGAACAGGTCCGGGGCAAACTTTCACACAGGCTGACTGGCTTTTTCGGACTCGGTTTTATCGCTGACACCCTGGGCACTTCGGCCATGTTCATACAGGCGCACGAACAGGCCGGGTCAAACGGGCTGCATGGCGTCTGTGGAAAACTGGCCCTGACGATTATGGGACTCCATTTGCTGTGGGCTCTCACCACGCTTATTCGTCCGGGACGGTCAGCCGAACTGTTCAACAGATTTTCACCGTTTGCCTGGTGTTTATGGATGGTTGCTTTCCTGACCGGCATCCCCGTGTTCCAGGGGCACCTGTGGCTCGTACCGGTCGTTGTCTGGTGCCTGTTCGTGTATCTCAACGCGTACGTCCAGTATAGACGCGAAGATCTGCGGCTTGTCACTGCGCCGGTCGACATCCTGACACGGCTCGTCCTGGATCACACGTCAGATCCGGTTGCGAGTGCGGCATATTGCATCGTTTGGCTTATCGCTTCGCCGATCATTTCCTTTGTATGGATAGCTTTCTTCGGGATAAGCTATACGCTGATCAAAGTACTGTCCATCTGAGAATCGCCCAAAAACCAACAGAGTGCCGGACGGCACCCTGTTTTTTTATCATTAGGAAATAATTAGTACAGACGTGCACGGTTTGACGGGAACGTCACCACTTTTGTGATGTCCGTCTGCGCCAGCAGGTATTGGAATATCCGTGACATGCCGAATCCGCATCCGGCATGAGGGACGGACGGGAACTGTTTGAGCATCTGCAGGTACCAGGCAAAACCGAGCTCCGCATGCTGGTCCTTTTCCTTCAGCCGCTTGAACATCAGGGAATTGAGCAACCGCTCCTGGAATTCATCATACCGCCAGACTCGGGCGGCAGATCCGACGCATTCACCGCCAAACGGCACGATGCAGTCGGCACTCAGGACGTGGTCAGGATCCTTCGGGTCCGGTACCATATTGAAGAACTTGATCGCTTTGTCATCGGTACTTTTTTCCAAAATCTTTTTCATCCGGGGGGACTCCGGGTTCGGGTACCGCGTTATCAGGATCGGGCCGTTGCCGTGATTTTTGATCAGTTCCCGCTCACCGGCCGATGAAATGTCATCGCCCCATGCCAAACCAAGCTCCTCTACAGCTTCACGGTACAGGAGCTTCGGGAAAACTTCCGGGTGGGTTTCAAGGTGTACCAGGTCTTTTGGTAACCCGTATTTCTCCCTGTCCTGTGTTGCCACATTTTTCACCGCCTGGACTAATGAGCCAAGATAGCGTTCAATTTCGTCCAACAGGTTGTCAAAAGTCCCATGGAACTCTATCTCGACCATCTCAAATTCCGTCAGATGGCGCGTATCTACCGCACTTTCTGCCCGGGCTGACGGACCGACGCAGTACAGTTTTGGCAGCCCTCCCTGGCCCAGCAGGGATTCGAGGTATAATTGTCCGGTTTGGGCAAAATATGATTTTTTCTTCTGCGGGCCGTTTTCCGTATCTACCGAAAACCACCGGTCATTCCCGTCGACCCCGATTTC
>JBAYGJ010000042.1:0-7610 GCA_041666685.1 Patescibacteria group bacterium
ATCATTATCTGTATTCTTTATTTGACCGGCCCAATTCAGATCGGTAATCTGCTTCTGTACCTGCTCATCAGAAAAATAAAGTAAAATATCCTGGCCACTCAATGACTGGTTGAAAACGTTCACTACTTTAAGCAAATTTTCCGGTTTGGTCTGGAAAACATTATTCAGCAGCAACGGAAGCAAATCACCGATAAATTTTTTCGGTTTGTTTTCCTGCTTGTCATACGTCATTTCCGCCCAGACCTGCGCTTCGCGGGCGAAATTACCGGCATCGACCGTGACGCCGTAATTCTGCTGCATATCTATCGGACCTGTAACCTGTAAAAGTTTTTCGATCACTTCAGGAGTCAAGGTCACGATACCGTCTACGGTGGCACCGCCGGTGCGTTCATAAAACCACATGACTTTTCGCGCTGTGGTCGGAAAATCGGCAAACCAATTGCTGTCCTGTATATTCCAGAGCGGATTGACCAGCCACAGGGGTTTTGGTGCGATAATTTTTTCTTTGAGCTGGCCAGCAACATCGTATATTCCGCCGCCAGGGACATCAAGTTTCTCGATCTTACCTTTATTGATGTCCATCAGCGCTATGGATCCCATGAAGCCGCCGGTTGGCCGAAGTTCTCTGCTGTTCTGGAATACGAGCAGATACCGTTTAGGCGAATCTGTGCCCATGACCCGCAACATCACATCAGATACGGAAAAAAAATACGACATCTGTGTTTGTAGTTTTGGCAAGGATTCTTTCAATGTAGAAATTTGCGGCTGGATATCCGATGGCAAGTCCTTTATACGCACCTTATTAAGATTCGTCATGGCATCCGTAATGTATGAATTGACCGGGCGTAAATTATTGCGGATGTTTACCAGAAAATCAGACAATGACGTACTATTCGAATCCATTGGGTCCAGTGGAGTATCAGCAAACCCGTCAACTAATAAAGCAATTGCGGATCCAGCCTGTGAGAGATCGTTGCCCGCCTCAAGCAAGGCGTCTGCACTGGTAATCTTATTCGGCACTAATTTTGCCACGCCAATGAACAGTCCGCCGGCCTCATTGAGCTGCACGCGGGCATCGTCAAATTTCTGGGCAGCTTGCGAAAACGCTTCTCCCGCCTGCCCAAAATCAGACTGAGAAGTAGCATTCCCGGCATCTTTTAGATTCTCATAGGCCTGCTCTGACGTACCTAGCACCTGCCCTTTGGCTGCACTGGCCTGGTGATAAAAGGAGAATAGGTAGATCGGGACAACAATAATAAGGCAAAAACACGCAAACGCCAATAAGGGCTTTTTCCAGCGATATGGCTGCTCTGGTCCCTCATCATGGGTGACTGTGGGCGTATGTTTAGGGTGAATCAGAATTACCGGTGCATCAGCAGAACGTGCATGGCCTTTGGGATCAGTGCCGGTCTTTGAAACAATAACTTTCTCCCCTACTGACCGTCTATCTTTAAAATGAAATGATGGCCAGGAGAATTTTGGCAAACGGACACTAAAAAACTTTTTTAATTGTGCACTTCTAGCGTCTCCTCTTGATTCCCGGGTCTTTTCTTCCGGCTTATCAAAATGACGTAAATCTATGACATTTTCCTTGGGGACATGAAGCGGCTCAGGTCCGGCATGATTGGACTTGGTCAAGCGATGATTGATGAAATGATTCAAATCGCTCATAGTATACTACAAAAAATCAGAACCTCATTATACAACTTTTATGGGTGTTTTGTAAATAGAACTACAAAATTACTGAGCGGTAGATATCCATTGTCTGCTTGGACATCGCTTCCCAGCTGAACTGTTTTACCCGTTCATAGCCGGCTGCCACCAGACGGCTTGTGAGGCGTTCGTCGGAAATGACTTTTCGGATAGCTTGATACATCTCGTCAGTTTTTTCCGGGTTAAAATACACCGCCGCTTCGCCCAATACCTCCGGTAAGCTTGAATTATTACTGGCGACAACCGGAACCCCGTACTGACAGGCCTCCAAAGCCGGTAAACCAAATCCTTCACACAACGACGGGAAAGCATAGACTCGTGCATGCCGGTAGAAAGCCGGCAAATCAGAGTCCGTTACAAAACCGGGGAAATGGACCACTCGAGTCAGCTCTTTTTGTGAGACTAATTTTTTCAGTCGGCTATAAAAATAATCCTCGCGTCCCACCATCACCAGGTGATATCCGGGCTCTTCCTTAAGCAGCATCTGGAAAGCCTCAACCAGACGTTCACAATTCTTGTGAGGGTACGCGTTGCCCACATAGAGTATATACGGTTTGGCAATATGATATTTTACAATAATGACTTCCCCCCCATCGGACAAAGGCACAGGGTCTACAGCTTCCAGTGTTACCGCAACTTTTTCGGGAGTACACTTGAAATGTCTCACCACTTCTTTTTTCGTATACTCCGAGACGGCCACAACTTTCATGGCACGTTTGACAGCCGAATTAATCACAATCTGGTACAGGGCATGCTTGATGCGGTACAACCAGGGTCCCAATGTCGATGCCCGTTCGGTCGGATATTTTGTCAAAATCAGGTCATGGATCGTTACGATAAACTTTCCGAAATAAAATAATGGAACGTTAAAATGAGTGAAATGAACTAGGTCCAAATCCAGCGACCACAACTTTAAGGGCATAAAAAACTGTTCGGAAACCGAATACCAGCGGTAATCAGCGAGTATTTTATGGAATCTCTTGTCGGTTGGCTGGAAATCAGCCCAGTTTTCACGCCGCAACAGGATAAAATATTCATTGTGGTCATCTACGGTCTGCAGATGATCAACCAGTTTTTGGGTATATCGGCCCAAACCTTTTCCATACGGTCCGTAAAATCTTGCATCAATGCCTATTCTCATAAAAATTAAATATTCGTTAACAAATTTAGCGTTTTCTGCCCGGTAGATTCCCAGGTGAACTGCCGGGCCCTTAGTCTGCCCCGTTCTCCCAGCGATACCCTCATTGTATCATCTGACAGCAACATATTTAATGCATGGGACATTTCCGCAACTGAATATGGATTGACCATGATACCCGCCGTCCCTACTACTTCAGCCAAAGAGGTAGCATAACTGGCGATGACCGGAGTTCCGCATGCCATGGCTTCGAGGATTGGCAGCCCGAATCCTTCAAAAAAAGAAGGATAGCAGAATACCAGAGCATTGCCGTACAACCCCGCCTTGTCAGTTTCAGGCACATACCCCAAAAAGATAATGTCCGGGTCACCAAAATGATTAAATTGCTGGGGCTTTCCGGCTATGACTAATGACGGTATTGTCCGGGAGCGCTTTTTTAATTTTCTCCAAGCCTGGACTAATCCCAGCAGATTTTTTCTGTTTTCCGCAGTGCCAAGAAAAAGTATATACTTCGACGGCAAGGAATACTTAGCCCGGACACGGTCGCAGTCGTGTACATCCGAAATAAAATATTTTTCATCAACACCAGAGTGGATAACAGTCACCCGACCATTGAGTGACGGGATTCGATTAATTAGGTCAATGGCTGTTGATTGTGAAACGGCGACGATTGCATTGGCTCGTTTTAGAATTGAAAATGGCCTGATGGCGTTGTGCCACATTCTTCCTTTTGCAGAATAAAAACCTGAGTGTAAAAATGACAAATCATGGACTGTCACCACTACTTTACACGCACCCGTAAAATTAGCGAAATTGAGATTCGGCATAAAAAATACATCCGTCCCGCCAACCCACGTGTCCAACCGCGGATATCCGGTCATGATAATCGAACTATTGAATATCTTATTTGGCCAGTGGGTGACCTTCCACTCTGCATTTGCCCCTGACCACAAAGTGCCGATGTCCGAAGATACATTTTTTCTGGAATTCGAAAAAAGCACAAAATCATGACCAGTGCCGTGGCGGGCAAACTGGAATGCAATTTGTTTCGTATATTCCGTGATGCCCGAAGGCAATGGCTCGGTGAGCGAACGGAGATCAACGGCGATACGCATGCGTTTATGGTTGGGGCTTTACGTTATGCTCCCGTACAAAAACCATCAAGTATGCCAAACTGAACCCTACAACAAAGCCTGCCACCAGGCCAATAAGCACATTTAGCCAAACTATCGGCTTGTTCTGTACTGTGACCGGCTTGGCGCCCTGAACTTCAAATAAGGCTTTCTGATCGGAAGTTTGATTTGCTATAGCCCCTTTCTTCTCAACAACCGTAACGATAGCAGCGGAAATTTTTGTGGCCGTCTCCTGGTCCCGTTCTGAAAATTTCACGACAATGTTTTGCGGAGAATATTTTTTTGTTTTAAAACGTGACGTCAGGTCTGTCAAAGATTTTATTTGAGGGTCGATCCCGGCCTGGTCATACATTTCCAGCAGAACCGAAGGAGTCATAAACCAGCTCATGACGGTCTGGGAAAACAGATCGGAAGCCTGAATAGCGTAATACCCGTCATACTGATACTCTGCGGTGTCCTGCCGGTTAATCCGGTTAATTGAAAATGAGATGGACGTGTCGTAGGTGATTGGCTTCATATAACTGAAACCAAGGGCGGACAAAACGCCGACGATTATACAGCCAATTACTGATATTTTTGTGATTTTATTCCACATAGGACTCAAGTTAATTTATCGTACTTAGTATGACGTATTTTTGTACTCCTGCCAAGTTTTTTCAATGAACTCATACATGCGCCGTTTGAACTCAACTGTGTCGAATTTCTTCGCATGCTCCTGGATAACGGTAGGGTCAAAATTTTCCTGCTTGAAATGGATGACCGTATCAGCCAGGGCCTCCCACGACTGTTCGTCAAAATGGAGTCCGGTTACCCCGTGCACTACCGTTTCCATCGCTCCACCGGCACCGAATGCTATCACCGGCCGGCCACTGGCCATGGCTTCGACAGGAGTGATGCCGAAATCTTCTTCCTGCGGATGGATAAAGGCCCGGCAATGCGCCAGGTACTGCCGTACTTTTTCGTCTGATTGGAATCCTAAAAATTTAACGTTTGCCCCAGCCATGGCTTTCAGTCGCTCCTCTTCCTCGCCTTCACCGATGATATATAGAGGCAGATTAAGTTTATTAAAAGCCTGAATGGCGATATCAACTTTTTTATATGGCCGTAAGCGGGAAACGATCAAAAAATAATCCCCAACTTTCTCGGCGATAGAAAATTTTGACGTATCAACCGGCGGATGGATCACGACACTGTCGTGTTTGTAATATTTCTTTATCCGGTGTGCGACAAAACGGGAATTGGCGATGAACTTGTCAACCCGGTCAGCCGCCAGGCGGTCCCATTGCCGGAGGTAGCTGCGGTACAGTTGGGACATTCTGCCTACCAGCCAATTCCTTTCAAGTTTGTCTATAACCTCATTATGATCACTCCATAGGTATCGGGTCGGCGTATGGCAATAACAGATATGGAGCGTCTTTGGCGGTGTGAGTATGCCTTTGGCCAGCGCGGAACTGTCCGACAAAACTACGTCAAATCCAGTGAGGTCATAACTCTCTGTGGCCGGGACCATCATCGGCAGGTACCAGCGGAATCTCCGCCTGGCAAACGGAAACTTCATAATGAATGATTCGTTAATCTTCACTTCATCAAACACATGCTGGGTGGATTTGGCATCGTAAATAAGGGTAAACAACGGTGCCTGCGGATACATGTCGCAAAATGCCCGGAGTACGCGCTCGGCCCCGCCTAATTGGTTCAGATGGTCATGGACTAATGCAATTTTCATATGTTAGCTGGCTGTATTACCTTTTAAGACGACCAGCGGAGTTTTTACGAGAATTTGAATATCAAGCGCCGGACTCCAATTTTCAATATAATATATGTCCAGTTTCGCTTCATCCTCAAATTTCAGCTCAGAACGGCCGGATACCTGGGCAAGTCCAGTCACGCCGGGTTTAATGGTGAGTAGTTTCCGATGCCAACGTTCATACCGATTTACTTCCTCGGGTTCATGCGGCCGAGGCCCGACTAAACTCATATCCCCCAGCAAAACATTAATAAGCTGCGGCAATTCATCAATACTTGTTTTCCTGATGAAGCGGCCGACCCGCGTAATGCGTGGATCATTTTTTATCTTGAATAAGGGCCCATCCGACCGTTCATTCATTTTTACCAGTTCATTTTTTAATAATGGTGCATTCTTAATCATGGAACGGAATTTATATAAAGTGAACTTTTTCCCCTTTTCGCCGATACGGGGAGATTTAAATAAAATCGATCCTTGTGAATCAACGACAATCAGTAAACTCGCCAAAAGAAATATCGGCGATAAAATTATCAGGCTGATCAACGAAATGGTAATATCAAAAAAACGCTTGAATATTTTACCCCATCCGTCTAGCTGCGTCCGTTTTACTTCAATAATCGGGATGCCGGCGATCGGGTTGATTTCGATGTGCGTCGGCTGGACATCAAACAAGTCCGTGGCATATTTGAACACAATATGATGGTCCGCGCAGAATTCACGTAAAGCCATGGACATGTTCTTTGGCAGGTTCGGATCACACTGGATAACTTCATCAATGAGTGTAATGTCCTGTTTTTCCATCAATTCGTTTTTAATTTCATCGTTGAATTCCCGGTATCGAGCCACAATTTTGTATCCCAATGACTGGTCCTGATATACCTGTTTCGATATTTCATCAGACGTCTGATCTTCACCGATGATAACGATAGAATTGACACCGACTCCGCGCCGTAACAATATATGCTGGATAATCCTGATAATTAGCCGCCCGGCCATTACTAAAAAAACGGCCAGAACCCAGCCAATCAAAATGATGAATCGTGATGAAAACATTTCGCGCTGGAAAAATATAATGACGATCACGAAGGCAAAACTAGCCGTGACGGCAATGAAAATTTTAGTCATTTCATCAATTATCCGGCGCGTGTTTTTCACGGCATAGAGGCCTGTCAGGGCAAAGATGGCTAAAAAAAGAACTGGTACGAATAACAATAATTTGAAATAACCCGAAAAAGCCAGTTCATAAAAAACTGGCCGGATCCCGGTAATAAAAGAATAGAACCTCAGCTGATACGCAAGAAATCCTGCCAGCAGGACCATGCCATAATCAACCGGCACCAGAGCAGCGCTAAAAAATAATTCTGATTTTTTCATTTGCGGTAATTAATATATACCCCAAGCAAACCTGTAAGCCGAATTCTGTTCCCCGTGAAGGGCGATGGTTATCTATCTAGGCCCGTGATTGCTCATGGGCTCGAGCGACCAACCAAATCTTGGTCTTGCACCGGATAGGGTTTTTCCTATCAGCCTGTCACCAGGCTGACCTGTGAGCTCTTACCTCACCGCTTTTCACCCTTACCCCTCGACTCACTCCTCACTCTGTTCGTCGTTCGCTCGGGGCCATGGCCTGAGCGAGCTTTGAACGCAGTGAAAAGTGAGTCGAAGGGCGGTATTGTCTCTGTGACACTGTCCCGAAATGACTGCAAGCCTTAAAAAGTCAATTGAACTCCTCAAAGCCCCGTCACCTGGTCGTCGTTAACGACTATCCACTTCTCCGCTCTAGGCGGAGGGTGTTCGGACTTTCCTCCTCCCAACCAGCAAATGCCAATCGAAAGGCAACCACCCAGTTTGCTTAGGGTACCAATATCATAGAAAAAAA
>JBAYGJ010000043.1:0-7572 GCA_041666685.1 Patescibacteria group bacterium
ATTGTCATACCGGCCTATAATGAGGGCAAGCGGATGAGCAAAACGCTGGAAGAGTATTTGGCTTTTTTTAAAGATACGAAGGTCGAATTTATTATTGTTCCAAATAATTGTACTGATGATACGGTGGAATTAGCCAAAGGGTTCATTGAAAGATTCCCCGGTCAGGTCAGAGTGCATGAGATACCGGGTTATTCCGGAAAGGGCGGGGCTGTTATTGAGGGCTTCCGGCTTTCTCAGGGAGATTTGGTTGGGTTCGTGGACGCTGACGGATCAACGTCACCCCAGGAATTTGATAAATTACTTACTTCGTTAGGCAGTAATGATGCGGCGATATTATCACGCTGGAAAAAAGGTTCGAAGATTGTCGGTGGCAATGCCATACGTGAAATAGTCAGTCTGGGGTTCATTGTTTGCGTCAAGATATTATTCAGAATGCCGATCGTAGACACTCAATGCGGCGCTAAAGTATTTAAACGTGAAGCAATTTTTTCAATAATAGATCGGGTAAAAATTCATGACATGGCATTTGACGTAGAATTGCTTTGGAAATTATTTCAAAAAGGCCATCCAATTATTGAAATTCCAAGCGTATGGATTGATAATAGCTCCGACTCAGCCGCGCTGAGTTCTCCGTTGCGGCTCATAAAAAACGCTTGGGCAATGTTCAGATCAATACTTAATTTACGTTTTGAAAAAAGCTATGCTTAATACAAAGACGATTTTTGAAAAGAAGAATATTTTAGTAACTGGGGGTGCGGGATTTATTGGCTCACATCTTTGCGATGAGTTGCTGAAACAGGGGAATGTCATATGTCTCGATGATTTTTCGACCAGTCGCGTGGAAAATATCAACCATTTATTGGAAAACCCTAATTTTGAATTTATAAAGCATGACATCACGAAACCGATCAATCTCAATGAAATGCATGAACTGGACAAATTTAAGATCAAATTCCAAGGCATCCAGGAAATTTACCATTTAGCCTGCCCGACTTCCCCAAAGAATTTCAGCAAGCAACGGTATCATTCACTATTAACCAATGGTGCTGGCACCATCAACGCTCTGGAGCTTGCAAAAAATTATAAATCAAAGTTTCTTCTCGCCTCCTCCTCGGTAGTATACGGTCCGCGATTCGCTGACGCTCCGCGATTCGAAGAATCCTACCATGGGTATGTCGATTTCAACAGTCCAAGGAGCTGTTATGATGAGGGAAAGAGGTTTGCAGAGACCGCCTCAATAACCTATCGTGATTCATTCAGTTTGGACGTCAAAATTGCCAGGATTTTCCGTACATATGGTCCCCGTCTGTCTCTGTTTGACGGGCACATGATATCAGATTTTGTTCTCCAGGCGCTTAATAATAAGCCTATGGTCATTTATGGTGATGCCAGTTTCAGCACCTCAATGTGTTATGTGTCGGATATTGTAGAGGGATTGATGAAACTGATGACTTCGAAGGAATTTGGTCCATTTAATTTTGGTCATTTTGATGAAACTAAAATGATCGACATCGCCTCTCGGATCAAGGAGATTGTCAGTTCAAGTTCTGAGGTCGCCTTTTCAGAGCCGCTGGTGTTCATGAGCCCGCTCGGATTGCCCGATCTGACGCTGGTCAAGGAAAAGCTTGGCTGGTACCCGCTTGTTCCGCTGGAAGAAGGGCTGAAAAAAATGATTGAATATGTGAAAGCAAATCAGTTCATCCTGCAGCCGATGCTGTGGAAATATGAAGAATAAATATTATTGAAGCCATACATGAAGAAACGCAGTGAAATTATTACCATTGTAGGGATCGGCTATGTCGGATTGCCTCTGGCCTGTCTGTGCGGCGAGAAAGGGTATCGGACCTTTGGAATCGGGAAAGACAGAAAAAAAGTTCATGCCATTCAAAAGGGCATTAATCCGATTTCGGGAGATGCGGAGCTTGATGGATGGGTGGCGAAAAAGTCATTTACAGCCACGACGACTTTCGACCCAATAAAAAAGTCCGATATTGTAGTCGTCTGTGTGCCAACGCCGGTTGACGACCAGTATAATCCTGATTTAGCGCCGGTCATTTCTGCAACTAAAAATATCGCCAAACGGCTCAAGAAAGGCCAATTAATCATTTTGGAATCCACCGTAAATCCAGGGGTGTGCGAAGAGGTGATGTTGCCGCTACTCGAGCAGATTTCCGGAAAGCGAGCTGGCAAAGATTTCTTTTTGGCCCACTGCCCGGAACGGATTAACCCCGGAGACACAAAATGGAATGTGCGGAATATTCCCCGGTGTGTCGGCGCTACCGAACGACGTGGGCTTGATAAGGCTGTAAAATTTTACCGTTCGATCGTTTCCGGCACTATTCGACCGATGAAGTCAATTAAGGAGGCGGAAGCAACCAAAATTATTGAAAATTCCTTTCGCGACATTAATATTGCTTTTGTCAATGAATTGGCCAAGTCGTTCGATAAGCTCGGCATCGATTTGTTTGACGTACTGCAGGGAGCTTCAACCAAGCCATTCGCATTTATGCCTCATTGGCCGGGAGTGGGTGTCGGGGGACACTGTATCGCTGTAGACCCTTATTATCTTATTGAACGAGCAAAAAAAGCTGGGTTTGACCATAAATTTTTGAAGTTAGCACGGGATATCAACAACAGTATGCCGCAATACACGGTCAATCTGTTGCAGCAGGCATTAAATAGCCTGCAGGTGCCGGTCAAGGGTACGTCAATCGGGGTCCTGGGATTATCGTACAAAGCGAATGTCGGAGATATTCGTGAAAGCCCTTCACTCAAGGTCATTGAGTATTTAAAGTCGCTCGGAGCCGAGATACATATTTTTGATCCGTATTTCCCTGATGTATCCACAGAAGCCACTCTTGATCAGTTGTTAAAAAAGGTTAAAGCAGTAGTCGTGGCCGTTAATCATGACGAATTCGTAAAAATGGATATCCGGGAGCTGAAAAAAAACAAGATTTTGGTCGTCATTGACGGAAAAAACTGCTTGCCGATGCAGGAGATAAAAAAAATGGGAATAAGGTATAAGGGAATAGGGAGATGAAAACGGCAGTTATAATTCCGGTCTTCAATGAGAAAAGTTCATTTAATGAAATCATCAGACAGGCAAAAAAATATGTGGATGTCGTGATTGTTGTTGATGACGGATCCAGTGATGCTAAGCGTCCCCAGGTAGACACTAGTACAGGCGGAATACAAGTTCTTCGGCATCAAATAAATCTAGGCAAAGGGGCGGCATTAAAAACCGGATGTGAAGCCGCGCTTCAATTGCATGCAGATATTATGGTCGTCATGGACAGTGACGGACAGCATAAACCGGAGGACATACGACGGTTTCTTCAGGTACTGCATGACCCGCATGTTGATATCGTGTTCGGTTCCAGGAAAATCGGCCGTGACATGCCGCTGGTCATGATGATCGGGAACAAGTTTTTGTCGCTGGCCGCTTCGATACTTTTCGGCATTTACATTTCTGACACGCAAAGCGGGTTCCGCGCTTTCACTGCCAGCGCCTATGAAAAAATCAAATGGAATTCCACGCGATATTCGGTCGAAACGGAAATGATCGCCAATGTCGCTAAGAAAAAACTGGCATTCAGGGAAATTGATATCGAGACTATTTACAAGGACGATTACAAGGGGACGACCGTACTGGACGGTGTCAAAATATTCATTAATATGCTAATTTGGAAAATTATATGATCGGACTACAGATTGTCGCAATCCTGTTTGCCTTGTGGATGGTGTATTTCAGCTATCTCCATTTCAGGCGGGGGGAATTCAATAAGCTCGAATTCATCCTCTGGCAGCTCGTCTGGGCCGGCTTGGTGGTCGTGGTCATTTTCCCGGCGAGCGTCCAGTTCATCCTAAAGACGTTCAGCATCTCCCGCACATTTGACCTGATTGTCATCATCGCCATCATCATCCTGTTCGGGATAACGTTCAGGAATTACGTTATAGTAAAAAGGATCGAAAAGAAATTGACCAAACTGGTCATAGACGAAAGCCTGAAGGGGATCAAGGCGGATACATCCGGCGATTAAAAAAAATACTGACATGAAAGTATTGTACGTACTAGAATATTATTATCCACATGTCGGCGGGGTGGAAACGTTATTCAAGGAGTTAGCTGAGGGATGTGTTCAGCATGGCCACCAGGCACGGGTGATCACGGCAAGTCTTGGAAATACTCCTTCCAAAGAGTATATTAATGGAGTCGAAATAATTCGGCTGAATGTCCCGAGAATAGGCAGAAGGTATTGGTTTACCATTCTGGCTTTTTTTCCTCTTTTTAAGCATATTGCCGGTTTTAATATCATCCACACTACCACGTATAATGCCGCTCTGCCTGCCTGGCTAGTCGCAGTATTGACTAGGAAGAAAATAATCCTTACGGTCCATGAAGTTTGGGGTACATTGTGGTATTCGTTTGTGGGTGGAAAAAATATCATTAATGTACTTCATCGTTTTTTTGAATGGTTTATATTGAAGTTACCGTTTGATTTTTATGTCACTGATTCTGACTACACTGAAAAGGCACTGTTAAAACTCAGGAAGACAAATTTGAAAACGTCAAGGATATATCCCGGCATTGATAATGATTTTTTCAATCCTGGCAACTATTCGAAAGATAAAATTCGTAGCCAGTATTATCAAAGAAATGATTTTGTGTGCCTGTTTTTCGGCCGGCCGGGGTGGGCAAAAGGGGTGGACTATTTAGTCAATTCGTTTTCAATAGTATCGAAACACATCAAGGGTGCAAAATTGCTGCTGCTCCTGTCCAAAGACCCGTATTCACGTTACCAGGAGATTGTCAGTCTCATCTCTAGGCTTAACCTGTCCGGGTCAGTCCGCGTCATATCTTCCGTACCGAGGAACGAGCTTCCTGAATATATTGCCTCCGCAGATTGCGTCGTCATACCTTCCTTGGCTGAGGGGTTCGGCTTCAGTGCGGCAGAAGCCTCTGCCATGGAGGTGCCCCTGGTCGCTACGGACGTCGGATCTTTGCCGGAAGTCGTTTCCGGAAAGGTAGTTTTCAGTCCCAGTGCCCACAGTGAGGCGCTGGCCCAGGCGATACTCAGCATGCATGCAGGCCAGTATACGGTACTGCCAAAAAAGAAATTTGTATGGTCTGATTCAGTGGGCCAGTATGTATCGATTTATTCCAATTTAGCCACATAAGTATGCGATATGCATTATTAACCCCGACGTTTTTCCCGCATAGCGGGATAGACCGTGCAGTTGAGGGGCAGGCTAAGATGCTTAAGTCCCAGGGGCATGAGGTGACGGTTTTTTGCTTCGCAGGAGCGACTCCACTCGGCAATATTCCATTCGTTGCTTGGGGCATGCCCCAATCGATACTATGGCAAAGAATATTCCGCCTGTGCTTTTTTTTACATCGGAAAAAAATTGCCACGATGGCCAAGGACCTACGTGATATGGATGCAATTTTATGCCATTTTTATCCCATGAGCGTCATCGGCCTGTACATGAAGAGGAACTACCGTAAAAAATTTATTTATTATGAATACGGTGTTCCGCCGGTATCAACTTTTAATGGAATGGTTGAAAAACTGTATATAACTTTCTTCAAGCCGCTCGCCCGATATTATGCGAAACGCGCGGATAAAATCATTGCCATAAGCAAATTTTTAGCTGAACAATACCCGAGTCCAGTGCGATCGAGAGTCGAGGTGGAGCATGTACAAATCGATACGCATCGGTTTCACTCCGGAATAAACGGACAACGAATCCGCGCTTTGTATGGTCTGGAGAAGGAGCCGGTTGTACTATATGTCGGCCGTCTCAGTCCGCATAAAGGCATCCATCTGCTTATACAGGCATTTTCTTTATGTCGTCAGAAGTTTCCTTATGCGCGTTTGCTTATTGTCGGTCAGTCATCATTTGTGAGTTATAAAAAAAGACTGGAAAAGATTTCAGATTCTAGCGTGATTTTTGCCGGGTTCGTCCCGGACGGCGAGCTTCCTGAATATTATGCCGCCAGCACCGTGTATGCGACAGCGTCCCTGTGGGAGGGGTATGATATGCCGCTCGCTGAGGCTCAGGCGTGCGGAAAACGGGTCGTGGCTTTTGACGTAGGATCCCATCGGGAGGTCATTGACCAGAATGGCATACTGGTCACACGAAATGATATACACGCCTTCTCCCAGGCACTCATTAAACAGATATCCCATGTTTCGTAATATCATTACAGCCATTTCCGTAACGCTTATTGCCGCCGCTTTGGTGATTTTTCTCGTTACCATGAGCCAGTATCCGGTTGGTGATGATCCTGGCTTTACCACGTCGATGCTCCGTTCAATCGTAGAACAGGGGAAGTTACGGGCGGAAGTGCCGTTCTTCCCGCAGCTGCACCAGGTGTACGGCGAGGGCAGGGTGGTCACACTGGGCATATTGGCGATTATCGCCCGCGTGTTCAGTATCCAGGATATTTTCATGCTGCCGACATATTTCGCCATCGGCTGTATAGGCGCTTCGTTGATCCTGATTTTTTTAATCACTATGACGTGGCTGGAATCGCGCGCAGCCGCACTGTTCAGCGTACTCTTCCTGGCTTTCAATAAATGGTTCCAGGCGAATTTTTGGGAAGGAAGCTATGAACAATACACCGGGCTGCTCGTATTGGTGGCCATGATTTACTGCCTCATGCTGTGGCAAAAGAAAAAAAGCAGGAAATTCCTGGTGTTGTCCGGACTCCTTCTTGGCCTGCTGTATTTTACCCACCAGCTTGGTTTCCTTATCGGCGCAACTGTATTCATGACAACTTTCTTCTTTTACTTCCGCACGTTTTTCCGGACCAAATATACCGTCCTCATGACTAGTTTGGCTGTTGTCGCAGTCGCTACGCTTTTTTACCTACTCAGTCCGGGATATTTTGCGGTCAATACTGTCGGGTATCCCATACCGGCCATGCTCAGCAGCTCGGAAGGGACTCCGTACCTGCTTTTGCTGGTTTTCATTGTGGCCGTCGTTCTCATCCTTTTCCAGAAGAAAAACATCATACTGATGTCATGGCTGTTCATCTCGCTCATTTTTTCGCAATCAATGCTCATCGGAGTGCCTTTTTACGCGTACCGGTTTAACGTGTATTTTATCGTGGCGTTGGCCGTCATTTCTGGCATCGTCGTGCAGTATGTCCAACAGCACGTAAAAAACCCGCTGCGCCCGGCCATGGCGTACATGCTGCTGTGCCTGGCCGCCCTCGTCCAGTTCATTGTTGTCGATGAATTCAACTATATCCATGGCATTGCCGCCTGGGTATCTGGCCAGAAAAATAATCCGTCTTCTGTCATACTGGACCAGGACGTAGCGGCATTCAGGTGGTTGGGGGATAACAGCGACAAGAGCGCGGTGGCCGTCGCGCCTTTCAAATGGGGATATTACCTCCCCGCATTGTCCGGTAGAAAGGTCATTTTGGACACTGCAGTCGGCGGGGACGCCCGGGATGCCAGATACCCGTATGCCGTCAAGGCCCAAAAGATGTTCGCGACCGTGTCATCACAGGAAGCGTCTGGCTTGGCCAAAGACTTGGAAGCGTCATATGTTGTCTGGGAC
>JBAYGJ010000044.1:0-7345 GCA_041666685.1 Patescibacteria group bacterium
AAACTGGGATCGGGTGCTCACGGCATAACCGTCCAGCGGGTTAAAATAGAAATAGAGAGGCGCCTCAGAAGTTATGGCTTGGACCGTATTCATAAATGTACTGGTATCCGAGGGCATGGCCACAATGACCCGCCTAGACGGGAAGAAAACTTTATCGGCAAATCCGCTGATGATTACCGCATTCGACGGAGTCACCCGGTCCACTTCATTGCTTAATTTTCTGGCACCCGCGATATTCGTCTTAAGCTGGGCCAACCCCTGCAGCGGGTCCAGTAACGTGAGGTTAATCGAAAAAATAAAAAAAGTGATGAGTAAGACTGACAGTACAATCCGTTGGATAATTTTTTTTGAAAACAGGCGGCTGATAAGCTCGAATCCCAGCAAACATAGCGGCATCCCGAAAACAAATATCGGCAGCCAATAACGCAAATAGGAAGAACCAAGGATAATTTTTGTCCTGTCAAAAAATTCTGAAAATTCAAACGATCCGTAATACAGCAGCAGCCATAAAGAAATTAAAAAAAATAAAACTATGTATAGCGCTTGGGACACGGTGAATGACGGCGGCATTCCACTTGGTTCGTTTAAAAACCTTTTTTTCATGCGCATGAACGCCAGTCGCAGGAGCCAGCACGCAAAAACTATCACGCCAACAAAAAACCATGGCATGATCATCACAACATATGCATTCGCCGCGTGGGTGATGTTTGACATCTGGACATCAAACGGGAACAGTATGTGCCGGATTTTCAGCAGGAAGGCTGATGCCGGGACGGCTGTTAGCCCGGCAGATTCATTCGTACTTGACGTATAGGCAAACGACAGAGGCGAGCCGTACAGATGGTTGTTCATGAATAAAACCGGCAAAAATACCATGACGATTATTCCCAGGCTGACGTATATTTGCTCCTTGCGTATCGTCCGCCGATAGGCAACGCACAGGGCCAGAACAACCAGGGAAATCCAGATAATCTCAGAGGTACGGACCATGAGCGCGAGTCCGACGAAAAAAGAACCGAGGCAGGTATACAGCCTTGACATGCGTACGGCAGACGTATCACCGAATGCCTTCAGGATGAAATATAACCCGATTATGAAAAAATCAATGCACACGATGTTATGGAACATTCCCCTGCTGCTGTAATAGAAAAACGGCGGTAAAACAAAAAGAAGCATGCTGGATAGGAAAGCGACTCTGGCTGGAAAAATTTTTTTCAGTAATAAATAAAAAAACACCACGGCAACCGCCGACAATAACGGGGTCACAAATAAAATCAGCTTGACGCCGATTATTTTCGCAAACAGGCCGTACACCAAGGCCATCCCCAGAAAACTGCCGGGAACGATCATCCCATCTTTTACGACCGTACTCCGCGGCGCAATCAGTCCACCGGCAGTACGGTTGAGCGGTTCGTCAAGCTGCAATGTCGAATGTTCGGCGAATTGCGTTATAAAAAAGTAATTGGCGGTTTCATCGGGGGAAGTGAATTTCGGGGAATTGGCATTTCCCAAATATGTCCAGCTGTACACAATGAAAAATACAGCAGCAAAAAAAACCAAGATAACCAATGCTAAGTGTCTTTTGAAAAAGGCTGAAACATTGTAGGTTTTGTTGTGGATTTCCGCGGACAACGTGGTAAGTATAGTTAGTATTCCGAGTCTATGACGATTTGCTGGAGTAAAAACAACTTTTCAAAACGTAAGCTCACTAACATGATATCAATGAAATGATTGAAAAAGTAATGCACGAATTGCAAATGATGAATTGGCAAATCACGGCCTCACTGACTGCTTTTCAAAAATGCCTAATTCTGTTATGATAATTTATGATAATCATAATAAAAAAATGAGCATTTGTCAATAAATATGAAATATTGCATCATCCTGGGCACACGACCAGAAATCATCAAACTCTCGCCGATCATCCGTGATTTGGACAACCGCTCGATCAGTAATTTTGTCATCCATACAAACCAGCATTACAACAAGGATATGGATGAAATTTTTTTTAAGGAGCTGAATTTGAACCCACCGAAATACAATCTGAACATCGGTTCGGGTAGCCATGGTGAACAAACGGGAAAGATGATGATTGCTATCGAACAGATATTAAAACAGGAATTGCCCAATTACATTCTCGTGCAAGGCGATACGAATACCGTCATTGCCGGCGCTATGGCCGCAGCGAAAGAATTGGACATAAAAATCGGACATGTCGAAGCTGGCTTGCGCAGCTATGATCGGAGCATGCCGGAGGAAATCAACAGGGTGATTGCTGATCATATTTCCGATTTCCTGTTCGCGCCAACAAAAACGGAGCAGGCCATCCTGATACAAGAAGGCATACCTCGACACCAGATACACGTTGTCGGCAATACGATCGTTGATGCGGTGTTCCAAAATATTGAAATTGCAAAATCAAAGGTGGATATCCTGAAAAGCTACAGCCTGAACGACCACGATTATTTCGTGCTGACACTGCACCGTCCAGCTAATGTCGATACGAAAAACAGCTTAGTGGGACTCATGGATATCATAAACGAGATGGGCAAAGAGAACGGAAAACCCATCATATTTCCCTGCCACCCTCGCACAAAAAAGAGGCTGGAGGAGTTCAGCGTCAAGGTCGGTGAACATGTCAGACTAATCGAACCTATCGGCTATCTGGACATGCTGCAGCTACTTGCGCATGCTAAACTGATTTTCACCGATTCCGGAGGACTCCAGGAAGAAGCGTGCATCCTGAAAATCCCCTGCATCACCCTGCGCGAAAACACGGAACGACCCGACACTGTTGACATCGGCGGAAATATTTTGGCAGGCAGCAATCCTGACCGCATACGCGCAGCGACAAAAGAAATTTTAGAGAGGACGATAAACTGGTACAACCCGTTTGGCGACGGCACGACTGGCAAAAAAATCGTTGACATCCTCCAAAAACCCGACAATGGCCACACGCATTCTTAATGCACCAACATTAATTTACATTAAATAAAGTCCAGAATATGAAAAAAGCTTTGATCACCGGAGTTACCGGCCAAGACGGATCATATCTTGCCGAATTGCTATTGGACAAAGGGTACGAAGTCCATGGCCTGGTACGGAGAACGAGCACGTTTACCCGCGGTCGGATCGACCATTTGCACCATGGCGAAACCAAAGACAGGTTTTTCCTACACTATGGCGACATCACCGATTCCGGCTCATTGCACCAGATTGTTCGATCGGTCCAGCCCGACGAAGTCTATAATTTATGCGCCCAAAGCCACGTACGGGTAAGTTTTGAAATGGCTGAGTATACCGGAGATACTGCCGGCTTCGGCGTTACCAGATTGCTTGAGGCCATAAAACAGATCAAACCGGATGCGCGATTTTACCAGGCTTCCAGCTCTGAAATGTTCGGGAAAGTACAGGAAATCCCACAGAAAGAGACGACGCCATTTTATCCGCGCAGCCCGTACGGTGCGGCAAAAATGTACGCTTACTGGATGACCATTAACTACCGGGAAAGCTACAACATGTTTGCCGTCAATGGAATCCTCTTCAACCACGAATCCCCCCGCCGGGGCGAAACGTTCGTAACGAAAAAAATCACTCTCGGCCTGGCAAATATTGCCGCAAAGAAATTGGATACACTTGTCCTCGGAAACCTCGACGCGAAACGGGATTGGGGGTATGCCAAGGACTACGTCGAGGCAATGTGGATGATGCTCCAGCACCCGACGCCGACTGATTTCGTAATCGCCACCGGCGAGACCCATAGCGTCAGGGAATTTGTCGAACATGCAGCCAGGCATGTCGGCATAGAATTGTCATGGGAAGGAACCGGGGTCAACGAAAAAGGCATCGACCGCAAAACAGGCAAAACAATAATCAGTATCGACCCGGCCTATTACCGTCCGGCTGAAGTCGACCTGCTCATCGGCGACATAACGAAAGCGAAACAAGAGCTGCACTGGACGCCAAAAACCTCTTTCCCCGAACTGGTAAAAATCATGATGCAGTACGACTGCGATCAGCTCGCCACAAAGCCTGCCAGTCTATGAAAGCATTAGTAACCGGCATAAAAGGCTTTGTCGGCCGATACCTTGAACAGGAACTCATTGGCAACAACTTTGGGGTTTTTGGGATAACCCAGGAACCGAGCGATACAGACGCCTATAGGCAGGGCGACATACTTGACGGTGCATTCATGAAAAAAACGATATCCGCCCTTCAGCCTGATGTCATTTTCCATCTGGCCGGTTTCACGTCGGTCAAACAGAGCTGGGATGCTCCCGACCAAGCCATGAAGGTAAACAAGGGAAGCATGGAAATCCTGTATGACGCAATCACCTCCTCTTCACCGCACACGAAAGTAATCCTCACCAGTTCAGCCGAGGTGTATGGCATTCCGCAAAAAAGCCCAATCAATGAGAACCACCCTACCCATCCCGCATCACCGTACGGCAAATCCAAACTTGCCCAGGAAGCCGTGGCCGCATCCCATCCTTCCGTCAGGACGATAATCTGCAGAAGTTTCCCGCATACCGGACCGAAACAGCAGCCGATTTTCGTGGTCCCGAGTTTTGCCAAACAAATTGCGGCCATAGAAAAAGGCCAGCAAGAAAACCTGTCCGTCGGGAATCTAGAAGCGAAAAGGGATTTTCTGGATGTCCGTGACGTGGTCCGGGCATACCGCTTACTGGCAGAAAGTTCATTATGGGGCAATACCTACAACGTCTCTTCGGGCACCCCATACAGCATCAAGGAAGTCCTGGATACGTTGGTCACATTATCCACCAGTAAAATCAATGTGGTCATCGACCAATCCCGGATGAGGCCATCGGATATCCCAGTTTTATGGGGCGACAACTCAAAGCTCTGTCATGACCTGTCCTGGTCACCGACAATACCATTCAAGCAAACACTGGAAGATACCCTAAATTACTGGCGTCAAAATACCTAGCAATGAATATTGCGAAAACAACGGCAAAAAACGTTTTTTTTCTGAGCCTATCCGATATCATTTCAAAAGTTATCGGCTTATTTTATTTGGTGATTATCGCCAGATATTTGGGCGCCGGAAATTACGGCATTCTGATGTTCGCGTCAGCCTTTGTGGAAATATGCAACATCGCCCTTGATTTAGGCTTGTCGGTTATTTTGATCAGGGAAGTCGCCAAAGACGAGGGAAAAATGAATACCTACGTCAATAATATTATTTCCCTAAAAATAATTTTGGCGATTTGTACGGCTATTGTCGTAGGCATCATATTGTCTTTTACGGGTTATGGACGGGACATGAACGTCATTATCACCATCATGCTGATCACGACTGTCATCGGCTCAATAACCAGCATATTCAGTTCCATTTTCCAGGCGTTCAATAAGATGCAATTTGTGGCCATCGGGAAAATTTTGGCCACACTCCTGACGTTCGCAGGTGGCCTGCTGTTGGTAAAAATACAGGGCTCAGTTATCGGTTTTTCGTACTTGTACCTGCTGACCAGCATGACACTATTCGCTATAAGCGTATTTTTTTACCGCACGTACATGAAAGGCAGGATTGCCCTGTATTTTGACACGAAATTCTGGAAAGACATTCTGAGGCTCGCCCTGCCGTTTACCCTGTCAATTATTTTTGTCGTCGTGTATTACCGGGTCGGCAGCATCATGCTGAAGATGTACAGAAGCTACGAGGAAGTCGGGTACTACAATGCCGCGTATAATTTCATCTTCAGCATCAATTTCATCCCCACCATTATCATTTCGGCAATTTTCCCGATCATGTCGAAACTCTACGTCGAATCCAGGGAACTCCTGCTTTCAATGTTCAGGTATTCGTTCAAATTCTTGGTGATGATTGCCATACCGCTCGGCGTCGGCACTACCCTCGTCGCCGACAAGATCATCACCCTCATCTATGGCCCGGATTTTACCAGCGCCATACTCTGTCTGAAAATACTGATCTGGTCATTAGTCATCATGTTCCTCAACATCACCTTCAGTAATTTATTGAACGTGGTCAACAGGCAAAAAGTGGTGGCCTATACCACTTTTTTTACCGTTCTGTTCAATGTCGCGGCCAATTTTTACGCCATCCCCAAATACGGCATTACCGGAGCCAGTGTCGCCAACGTCTTGTCGGAATTCCTGGTCCTGGTAATAATTTTTGCCGTTACCAACAGGATCAACTACCGGCTGGATCTCCAGAGCGTGTCCATATTCTTCAAAGTGGTAGTATGCTCACTGTTAATGGGCCTATTCATGATATTTTTCCACACATTTAATGTTTTTCTGCTTGTAGCCCTCTCGATTATTCTGTATACGGCTTTGATAATTATGTTCAGAGTAGTGAAATACCCTGATCTGGTTTTCTTGAAGAATTCGATTTTCCGGAAGGATAAAAATGCGTACAACGGTGATACCGCCACATAGAGGCGGATGAGGCATCTGAGTGCGGGGTTAGCGAACATTTCAGCTACATTTAGCAACCACAATAATGAGAATTGCTTTAGACCTCAGGGCTTGCCAATTTTCTAATTATGCGACACGCGGCATCGGTTCGTATTCAAAAAAACTGGCCGCTGCCATCCTGGAGCATGACCATACAAACGAATATAGTATTTTCGGCTATAAAGGCATGGCCGATTTTCTTCCTGTAAAAAAAGACGGCAACACGGCCATCATTGAGATGTTCAGACATGTTCCGCTACTGGTAAACCAGAGAACTTTCCAGGCCAGGAAGAGCCTCGAATCCGCATATTTCAATTTCTTGCTAAAAAAACGTCATATAGACGTAGTGCTTTCATTCTTGTCCGGCGATTGCCAGGTAAAACTTGATTGCAGAAAGGTCAGTACATTGGTGAGAATTTTTTATGACGCAATCCCCTTGTTATTCAGTCAGCAGTATTTAGACGAGCAACACAAGGCAAAATATATATCAAATCTACAGGAGTTTGAAAATTCCGACGCCGTAATCACCATTTCTCATAACTCAAAACGGGACCTCCTGCGATACATTCATTTCGATGAAAATAAAATAAAAGTTATCTACCCCGGAATTAATGGAAGCAACGTTTCCGAAATTTCTCACGCAGAAGAAACGCTGTCGAAGCATGGCATACACAACAAATTTCTATTGTACGTCGGCGGTTATGACTACAGGAAAAATGTGGGAAGCATTATTGAGGCTTTTGCCAGGGTGACGAAGGATATAATTGATGGTTTCCAGCTGGTTTTCGTCGGGGACATCGGACAGCCTGAAAAAGACAAACTATTGGCTCTGGCAGAAAAATACGCGATACAGAACCGGGTCATTTTCACTGGATTTATCCCAGACCATGAGGTATCGTATTTGTAC
>JBAYGJ010000045.1:0-7210 GCA_041666685.1 Patescibacteria group bacterium
AAAACTCTTCTTTGCCGCAAACACGACCACGGCGATGCGCGTCAGTGAAGCGCGCGGCGTGGCCATCCTGGCCGCCGGCATAGCCGGCATTCCCGTACGGGAATTCACGCCGCTCCAGATCAAGCAGGCCATCACCGGAGACGGGCGGGCGGACAAATCCCAGATGCAACGGATGGTACAGGTGCTGCTCAGATTGCCGGCCATCCCCCGGCCGGACGACATAGCGGACGCTCTGGCGATCGGGATCTGCGGCGGCATTAAAAATTTCTAGATGAACATGACCAACGAAAAGAAAATCCAAAAAATCCTTGCGACCTCGCGCGAGGTTATTCGGGATTGCTCGCTGGAGAACGGCGCCATCGTCGCCGCCAACACCGACGAACCCTACACGCCCAAAGAAGGATCGGATTACCGGTACGTCTGGGTCCGGGATGCCGCATACATTTGCGTGGCGGCCCAATACCTGAACATCCCAATCCAGGAAAAATTTTTCACGTGGGTCACCGAACGGCCCGAAGATTTTGAGACGACGAAATTATTGTACTCCAATTATTCGACCAATGGACGGATTGCCACCCTCGGCAAACAATTCCAGGCCGACCAGATGGGCACTCTCCTGTGGGCAATCCATCACCAATACCACGACAACCTGAAAGCGGCTCTGAAATTCCAGCCATTGATCGTTCGGCTGGCCGAGGGACTCTCAAGTTACTGGGAAAAAGACCATTTTTCCGAGCCAACTGCGGACATCTGGGAGGCGTTCGAGCGCAAGACTTCCACCCGCCTGCGAAACAATTTCACCTATTCCCTGGCGGCCTGCGCCCGCGGCCTGTTCTGCGCCAACGAGATCATCCCGAACCATATCTGGAAAGAAGCGGCACACCAAATGGTCAGCGTTATGACTGAAGCCTACGACCTGACCCATCGTTATTTTTTTCGCAATAAAGGCGTTATTTCTGACCCAAACATCGACGCCTCACTCATCGGGCTGGTGTATCCTTTTAACCTTTTTGAAGCGAATGACGAACGGATGACCAATACCATTAAAAAAATGGAAGAAAACCTGGTAATCAACGGCGGGGTCCACCGATTCCAGTTCGATTACTTTGACAGCGAAGGCTCGTCCCAGGAAGGCGGCGGGGCCTGGCCGGTCCTGAACTGCTGGATGGCCATCTACTGGCACCTGGCCGGCAACAACTCCAAAGCCATGCAATATTATAATTGGGTCGTCGATCGTTCGGAAAAATTCGACTTTTACCTGCCGGAACAATTTTTTGAAGACGTACGGATCGGCATTTACCCACTAGCCTGGAGCCACGCTATGTTCGTCATTGCCAGCCGTTTCTTAGGCGTACTATAACCCTATGCCACTCACCAGACCATTGCGCATCGCCAGCATCGCCTCAGAGGTCGCCCCGTATTCAAAAACGGGCGGCCTGGCTGACGTGACCAAATCACTCGCCAAAGCCCTGGCGGAAATGGGACACCATAAGGTGGTCATCACCCCCTATTACGGATTTATCCACCAGCAAAAACTTGAGCTCAAGCCAGTTGAGGGCAAAACGGCGGTCTATATCGGCAAAAAAAAATATGAAGTTACTTTTTTGCGGCTGGATTTCAGCGACCACTTAAAAATCTATTTTATCGTAAACCAGGAACTGTTTGGCCAGCACTCACACGTCTATAACTATGCCGATGACAACGTACGCTTCCTGGTACTGGACTATGCCGCCCTGCAGTTACTTGAGATAATCAAGTTCAATCCGCACATCATCCATTGCCACGATTGGCAATCTGGCCTAGTGCCGAATTTTGTGGTCAAGCGGGCTGACGAATTCCCATCGTTAACCAAGGCAGCGACAGTATTCACTATTCACAATCTGTCCTACCAAATGAGCCGTGACTGGTGGACCGTGCCAGCCAATCATGTTGATGACGGCAAATCCGACCCATTCAACCGACTGAAAGACATCAACCATTTCAATTTTGCCAAACGGGGGATTTTCTATGCCAACATCATCAATACCGTCAGCGAGCGGTACGCCGAGGAAATTACCACCCCGGAATACGGGCAAGGACTGGATAAATACCTGCGAATCAGGAGAAAGGATCTATACGGCATCATCAATGGGATCGACTATACAGTCAACAACCCGGCTTTTGACGGCAATTTGAAATACAAATACGACTGGAATACGTTGCGCCGGAAAAAGAAAAACAAAATCGAGCTCCAGCGCCTGGTCAGGCTCGAGCGTAATCCTGACATTCCGTTGATTGGCATCGTCAACCGGCTATCCGAACAAAAAGGATTCAACCTCATTATGGAAACCATGGATGCCCTGCTTCGTTTGCAATTACAGATAGTCATTATTGGAACTGGGCATAAGGAATATGTCGACTTTTTCAAAAAAATTGCGCGCAAGCACCCGAAAAAAATCGGATTTTACACGCCATTCACCGAAGACATGGAATCAAAAATCTATGCCGGATCAGACATGTTCCTGATGCCGTCACGTTTTGAGCCGTGCGGCATCTCCCAGCTGAAAAGCCTCCGGTACGGATCCATCCCCATCGTCCACGAAACCGGCGGACTGTCGGATACGATCACCAACTTCAACCCGAAAACTCGCAAAGGCAACGGCTTTACCTTCAAGACATACAGCCGGGAAGACTTCCTGATCGCCCTGACCCGCGCATTGGAGAACTACAAGTACCCCCAAGTGTGGGAATTTATGACCTGGAATGCCATGCGCCAGACATACTCATGGGAACTGCCCGCAAAAAAATACATCCAGCTGTTCCGGATCGCCATCAATAACAAACGCCGCTACCTGAAAAATCTCCATAAAAAAACCTAACTATGCTTTGGGCAAACTTTTTCCACATTTACCAGCCGCCGAATTGGCCGAAAAAAATAATCGACCGGGTCGTCCGCGAAAGCTATCGGCCAATCCTGGCCCTGGTAAAAAAATTTCCCCGGCTGAAGATAACTATCAACATCTCTGGTTCGCTGACCGAACAACTGGCCGCCCACGGCTACCAGGACGTCATTAAAAGCATCCGCCAGCTGGCCCAGCGTGGCAAAATAGAACTGGTAGGCAGCGCCATGTACCATCCTATCCTGCCGCTTCTGTCGGAACGGGAAATCGATCGCCAAATCCGGCTCAACGCCCAGGTCAACGGAAAATATTTCGGTCCAGCCTACAGCCCGTCGGGGTTTTTCCCGCCGGAAATGGCGTACAGCCCGTCGCTGAACAAACTTATCAAACGGTACGGCTTCCGCTGGCTGATTATCGATGAAATTGCGTCAAACGGATTCCTTGGCCAAGCCAGTTTTGACCGGACACATTCTATCCAAGGCTCCTCGCTCCAAGTCGTCTTCCGTAACCGGAAAGTAAGCGACTTCCTCTCCTTCCAGAGTCACCTGGGATCGGCCGGGCATTTTTGGAAAACCGTATCTGCCGACAACCGCAGCCAAACCGTCCTGGTTACCGGCATGGACGGCGAAAACCTCGGCCACCACCGTCCGGGACTGGATACCTACTGGGGAAAACTGGCCACCCACGGCAGCGTAACCACAGTCACCATCAGCGAACTGCTGAAAAAAATTGACCGGCGCCAGACTGTTTCTCCGCGCCAATGCTCCTGGTCCTCCCAAGAACGCGAACTCAGACAACACAACCCATACAGTCTGTGGTCCGACCCCACCAATCCGATCCACACATTACAGTGGAAATTAATCAACAATTTGATTACTATTACAGAGCAACACAAAACCCATCCAGAATACCGAGATGCCCGGCATCGGCTGGATATGCAGCTAGCCTCCGACCAGATGTGGTGGGCCTCAGCCAAACCGTGGTGGAGCCTGGATATCATCACCCGCAAGACCAACGAACTGTACCAGACCGCCCTCCTGCTGGAACCGGGCAACCGCACCATTATCGCCCTGGCCGAACAGATTATCAAGCTGGCCACCTCCTGGCAGAAAAAAAATTTATATTTAAAAATTGCCAACCGATATTTAGCCACTAACCGGCAGGACAACATCCGTTACATCGGCGGCAAAAAAATAACCATTAACTAACAACCATGTACTGGGCAAACTTCCTACACATTTACCAACCGCCGACCCAAAAAGAGATGTGGGTGAAAAAGATAGCCGAAGAAAGCTACCGCAAAATCCTCCGCGGAATGAAATCAAATCCCCATGCCAAAATGACGCTGAACATCAACGCCGTACTGACCGAACTTTTTGACCGGTTCGGCTGCCAGGACGTCATTGCCGACATCAAGCTGCTGGCTGAGCGCGGCCAGATCGAGCTGACGGCCAGCGCCAAATACCACCCGTTCCTGCCGATGATGCCAAAAGAAGAGATTGTCAGGCAGATCGAGCTCAACACGGCGACAAGCCTGAAATATTTCGGCAAGAAAGCATATCATCCGACCGGTTTTTTCCCGCCGGAAATGGCGTACAGCCGTGCTGTCGGTGAAATTATCGCCCAGCAGGGCTACAAATGGATGATCCTGGACGAGCTTGCCTATTCCGGGAAAATAAAGGATATCGACTGGACGCAGCTCTACACACTCAAGGGGTATCCGGACTTTTTCGTGTACTTCCGCGAACGTGAAGCGAGCTTCCGCATCCTGTCCGCACAAATCGGCATGAGCGTCTTTTCCGGCAGCATGCTGGTCAAATTATTGGGCGACCGGGTAAATAAAAACGAATACCTCATTACGGCCATGGACGGTGAGACGTTCGGCCACCACCGGCCGGGGCTGGAGGATCTCCTGTTCGACATGTACAACACCGAGGAACTCAAATCAGTGACGCTGTCCGAATTGCCGGCTATCTTCACCAAACACACCCCCATCGACCCCCGCTCGTCATCCTGGGCGCTGATGAAAAAGGATATCGAGGACAATACCCCATTTTCCCGCTGGATGGACAAAAATAACGTCATCCAAAAGATGCAATGGGAATTGACCAACCTGGCGCTGAATGCCATCAAGCTCATCAAGCCGACCGACCCGATCTACGCCAAAATCCGCGGCGAACTGGATGAGGCCGTCCACTCCGACCAGTACTGGTGGGCTTCCGCCATGCCCTGGTGGAGCATCGAGATGATCGAAATGGGCGCTAAGGATTTGAAAGGCGTCGTACAGGATTCACCCGTATCCCAAGACATCAAGCAAAAAGCCCAGGAATTGTACCAAAACATCATCTTCACGGCTTTTGAATGGCAGCGCAGCGGCAAAGTTGACGTGCTCGCCAAATCAGCAGATGAGGACGTGACCCAGCGCATCACCACCGAAATGCCATACATCCCGGAATCTGAATTCAATAAGATCGTCGGCAATTTGGAAAAGCAGATGCTCGAAGCGGCCAAGGCGCAGGAATATGAACGCGCCGCGCAGATCCGCAACCGCGTAAAAGAACTGAACGATAAAAAAGACCAAATTACCAGAAAATAATATGGCCAGACAAATCCAGGAAGTCGGTCGGGCGACATATATGCGCCGGTTCTTCACCCAGCACATGAAAAAATTCTGGCCCGGCGCGAAAAAAATCACCTTCTTCTACAGCAAATACATGCGATTTCTCTCTGAGGAAAGCTATACCATGAAATACGAGATTGACGTGCTGATGAACAATGGTCAGGTAAAACGCAAGTCTATCCGCGGCAACCGCGTGCCGAAGCCGACCTACGAGCTCATGAAGGTGTATTACCCCTATTTCAAAAAAAACGGGCAGCACGTCATCGCCCGGCCGCTCTATTACATGGATACGCTCGGATTCATACTCTATGAAGAATATGAGGGCTGGGTCATGAGGGAATTCGACCGCCAACTGCCGATCCTGGAAAAATTCATACCGACCATCGCCCACCGGCTGGCTGAAATACATAATCGCCAGCTGCGAATCGGCCAGTTGCGCACCTGGCAGGACGAAGAGGCGTATTTCCGGCTGTCCGAAAAAAAGATCGAAAAATTCATGCCCCTGGTCCGGCGCAAATTTTCCGGACTGAAAAACCAATACCTGGAGGGATTGAAAAACATATACGACGAGCAGGGCGCCATCTCAATCCATGGGGATTTTCAGGCCAGCAATATCATCTACGACCTCCGCACCGGCGATGTCGGCATCATCGATTTTTCCTCCACTTCCCGGTTCTCTCCAGCCAATGACGTGGCCACGTTCATGACACACCTCCGGGCCATGGAATGTTTTATTTCCCCGGACAGCAAGATTACCCATATGGAAAAGGCGTTCCTGTCTAACTATTTTCACTTTGCCAATAAACAAATCACCACAAAGGTAAAGAATCAGCTGCCACTCTACCAGGCGCGGATCAGCCTGGACATCATCACGACAACAGCGGTTTTTACGGAATACAACAAAAGTCCGCACTACCGCAAGATCATCGACACCATGTTCGAACGGGCAACCAACAACCTTAAAAAAATTATTTAACCCTACATGGCCACGCCAATCAAAGTTCTCTTTGTCGGGTCAGAGCTTAATCCAATTGCCAAAGTCGGCGGGTTAGCCGACGTGACCGGCGCCCTGCCGATCGCCTTGAAAAAACTCGGGGTCGATGTGCGCATTGTCCTGCCCAAATACGGCATCATCGACGAAAAAAAATACCCGCTTACCAAAGTCGCGGAAAACGTCGCCGTGCCCTTCAATGGCACCACCGAAAAAATATCAGTCTATTCCACCCCGCTCCCCGGCACAGATATCCCCGTATACCTGCTGGACCACCCCGGATACATGGGCGGAGGAGGAGTATATATTGAACAGGACGGCTCCTCAAACGGTTCGGTCAAGGAAGCCCACAGGTTCCTGTTCTTATCCCGGGCCAGTTTTGCCATATTCGAACCGCTCGGCTGGTATCCGGACATCATCCACGCTCATGACTGGCACGTCGGCATGGTCCCGGTCCTGGCAAAAATCCTCGGACAACAGAACAAACAGCTGGCCGGCATAAAAACAATCCTGACCATCCACAACCTAGAATACCAGGGCTGGTACCCGACCGATGTAATTTTTGGGGCGCTGGACCTGACTGGCGATGAATACCCGACGCTGTCTGAACGCCGCGGGACGCACATGTCCACTCTCCAGCAGGCAATTTTGGCCTGCGACCTCATGACGACGGTCAGCCCGCAATATGCCAAAGAAATCCTGACTCCGGAATACGGAGCT
>JBAYGJ010000046.1:0-7196 GCA_041666685.1 Patescibacteria group bacterium
GGGCCGCCGCCATACTTCTCGATGATGAAAGTCAAAATCTTTCGGTCGATTTCATCCAGACCGGCTTCATCAATGGATAATTGCTTCAAAGCGGTCGTTGCCAGGTCTTTGGTAATCTTGCCATCGGACTTTACCTGGGCGAAGTCTCGGACGCGTTTCAACAGGCGGTTGGCCACGCGCGGCGTACGGCGCGACCGGCTGGCGATCATAGCCAGAGCGCTGGCATCAATGGCCACCCCCAATATTTTCGCCGATCGTTTGATAATTTTTTCTATATCTTCATTGCCGTAGAAATCCAAGCGGAATACCGTACCGAAACGGTCACGGAGCGGGGATGACAGCAGATTCATGCGCGTTGTTGCGCCGACCAGGGTAAATTTTGGCAGGTCCAGCCGTAATGTCCGCGCTGACGGTCCTTTGCCGACCACGATATCCAGGGCATATTCCTCCATAGCCGGATACAGCACCTCTTCGATCACGCGGTTAAGCCGGTGGATTTCATCAATAAATAATACATCACCGTCTTCCAGATTGGTCAGGATGGCGCCGAGGTCTCCCGCCTTCTCAATGGCCGGGCCGGACGTGACACGTACGCCGACTCCCATTTCTTTCCCGATGATATGGGCCAGTGTCGTCTTGCCGATGCCGGGCGGCCCATGCAGCAGGACATGCTCCATCGGCTCGTTGCGTTTTTTCGCGGCCTGCATGAAAATCGTCAGGCTGTCCTTGATGGATTCCTGCCCGATAAACTCCCCGAGGGCTTTCGGCCTGAGCGTTAGGTCGAGAGTCCGGTCCTCATTTTTCTCTTTTGCCGCCACCAGGCGGGCGCCGTCTGCCATAAATTATTTTTTTCGGGTCTTAAACCTCCTGATGCGGATCAGGCCGGAACATGGGATGACCTCAACGCCTTTTTTCTCTATTTCATCCAGGAAAAAATTCATGCCAAGCGAATCAGAGGACATATGACCGGCGATAAGCACATTAATATGCTGTTTCTCGGCCTCTTTTTTGTATTCCTCGTGCATATGCATGCCGATGATTGTACCGATACCGGCCTGGGACAATTTCTCGTACATCTCCTTGCTGCCTGACGTGCCGCCAGTGACTTCCGAAAGGGCGATCTTGCCGGCATACCTGTCCAAGCTACCGGCAAACAGCATCGGTCCGGACTTCTGCTTTATGGCCACTTGATATTCGGGGATGCTTTTTATCATTTTCATCACGTCACTGACGCGTTCCAATTTCTTGCCCTGTTTTTTTATTAGGCCGTGCAAATAATTGGCCACAATATTATCCGTGGCCGTATGCGTGCACATGACATCCAGCCCTAGCAGCCTGGCCGCATCAAGCGGGCGGCTATGGTTTGATCCGGCTATCAGTCGCGAAACTTCCTCAAGCCGCATGGTCATGAGGCGTTCAGCCACCGTGATCGGCACGCCGTACCCGGCAAATATTTCCGCCTGCAAATCCATCACTTCGTGCAGCCCGGCTAGCGCCGGTCCGAGGGGATGGTGGGACAGGACTAAGTCGATCGGCTTCTGTTTGGATAATTCTTTTGCCAACAATAATTCCTCTGTACCGATATCAATGCCGACGAGAATCCGCTTGACCGGCTTATTCGGATTGGCGGCGAACATCCGTGTATCAGAATATGGATTTGTCAGCCGCTCCTGGTCAAACTCTTTTTTGTCATCGGCCGGCAAACGGTCATACTGCTCACGTACATATTTAAGTTTCTTCTGGACAGCCGCAACGCCGCGCAGGTCGTTCTGTGTTCCCAGCCTAATGGCCAGGTCGTAAATCTGTTTAATGGTCAGCATATCGTAAGTTTTTTTAATTATTATCAAATCTCCGCAACCCAATCTTACCACCCCCTGACGCCCCTTGACAAGGATTCTGCAGTGTGATATCATGGTCTGTTATCGTTTATATTGCGTATTTTTACATGCTCACGTTGGCACGACAGCAGCCGGAAACTTGCAGCAGTTGATGCCGGCCCACAGGCACCTGCGCTCACGACAAGCATGGGGACTGTTCCTAGGATAATCGGGGTGAAAACCTTGGTCAACCCTTAGAACATTCTTCTTGAGCGCAGATGCATTTGGGCTGGCCCTTCTGTAGGTTGCCGGCTGTTGCTGTATATAGTAAAGTAATGGCACGCTAAATGCGAACTTTGACATCCTATCTATATAGTACGGAGGTGCGTATGCCAAATTGGGCATGGGTGACACTGGCCATCGTAGTAATCGTCGCCTTGCTTGGACTGTATGGTCTTTGCTCGGGCGCTAAAAGTGCCGACAACAAGGCGGCGGAACTGCTTTCGCAGGGCCACCCCCCGAGACGCCAGACGGACCCGCGTCCGCCTCATCAGGTACTCTGAACAGTACTCAAACCTTACGGAAAGGAGGTATATGTACAAAAGGAGGTGTCGCACCCTATGTGGCACTGGATAATTGACAACTGGTACGTACCGGTTGTCGTCGTAATCGTCTGGATGATCGCCGCATTCGGCTCGACAAAAGCCGCATCCGACGGCGACCCCGCAAGGCAACGCGAGCTCACCGAGAGTCTCAAGAAATCCTTAAAGGGGAAACGTTAACTCTAACAAAGGAGGAACCCTTGAATTGGGGAACTCTGATGAACTGGGCGCTCGCCGCAGGGATACTTGCCCTGACGATGTACGCCTGGACCCGCGCGAAAAGCTACGGCTGGAGACGCTGGGGCGACATCTTTTTTGTCGTCTTGATGTCTATCTTCGTTTTCGGCGGCGAGGTCTGGTACCTCACCCACAAATCGATCCCGTGGTTCTTCGGCGCTGAAGTCGAAATGCAGAACCGAACGGACTTCAATCCGATCGTCCTCCTGCTCCTGCTCGGAATCGGCGGCGTATGGGTCCTCCGTTGGCCTCTCTCAAAACTGGCCAACGCACTCAACCGTACCGGCAAACTGCCGCCAATCAGTGCCGTCGCACTGTCAGGATTCTTCCTGGTCTGCGGCGGGTATATGGCAGTAGTCGGAGGTGCCTACAACACGAAAATGTCCGGCGATACGCCTGGACATTGGGCGGTGAATGCGGAACGGGTTGTTCTCGCGAAGACGACGGGCTTTATTTCAAGACTCGCGTCGAGCGGAACAGACCTGATACCAAGCGCCCAATCGGACCAAGGGTCGAGCACCAATCGTCAACGTGACAATTCGGACTACCAAACCCCGGACCCAAGCGACGATTACAACCCGGCTGATTTTGAACCGGCCAAGGAGCCAGCTCAAACAGCCCAACTCGCCGTCGCCAGGGACGACTCTCCCCGCCGGTCGACGTATCCGCGCTACGCGCCGCAGCCCGTTACCCAACGAGCCGTCGCCTCACGTGGTCCCGACGCCAACTAAACAAACATCAACATCGATCTACTCCCATTAGAACATCCACAGTCTGTGGAGATTCAAGATGGTCCTACACGTTTGGGGACTCGAGTCATATAGGAATATGACCGGGTCCTCTTTTTTTTGTTTCAAAATTATATCCCTGCATCAGGCGGGGGAAGGGTGGCCGTGTTGGTATTTACGTCCACCGTCGTGTTCGTGTTGGCTACTGGCACTGTATTCGTGACAGTACTCGTGTTAATATTTACCACCGGAGCGATATTCACCGTCGTGTTCGTGTTGGCCGCGGTATTTGTATTGGTAGCCGGTTTGGGGGCAGGTGCAGTTTTGGCCACACCGACCAGGCACACTTCCTGCCAGGGCTTGTAGTGGCTTTTGAATGTGTCTACTTTCTTAGTCCCGTCCGCATACGTGATCGTGCGGGTGAATTCCGCATCTGCGCCGACATGCGCCTTCTCGGTGCACTTGGTCTGGCCAGGCGCCAAGTCAGTGGTTTCGACTATTTTTTTCGGGGCGGGGCTTTTCTGATTATATACCCGCGGCGTAGTCTGCACGACAGACCGGCCGTCCTTCGTCCCGTAAAAACGGAAGTACAGGTCGTCACCCTTGATTTCCGTGGTAAACAATATATGATGCCCGGTATCATTCTTGAATCGGAAGTCCGGCTTTGGGTCATAAATCGTGGCATCGGTGCCAGCCGGCTCATAATACGAGACGCGGTACGAATGATTAGACCGCTCCAGGATCGGCAAGCCGGCATTCAGTGCCGCTCGGAACGTTGTCGTTCCGATCTGGCATAACCCTCCGCCGAATTCCGGCGTTGTTTTATTGCCCTTAATGACCAATTCGGTAAGGTAGCCGGTTGACGCGTCAATCGCGCCCAGTGTCTTGATGAGCGAAAACTCCTCATCGGGCTTGATCAAAATGCCATTGAGCTTATCAGCGCCCGTATTGATGTTATGACGCCGATTCGCGGGACTGCCCTTGAAGTTTGAGTGCCCCTCGCCAATCAGCTCATTGATGCCCAGATCATTCACGCTCCCAGTGGCTGTCTGAGGCTGTGTTTCCTTCACGGCCAGATCGACCTCTCTGATCCCTACCTGACGGATTTTCTCATTGATCAGATCGACACTGGCAGAAACCTGTACCTCAACGCCTGCCTGCGACGGTGAAAATGACGTCACCTTGCCGTCAGCCATGCTGAACCTGCCTTCGCTGACCTGGATATTCACTTCTTGGGCAATCGCCTCGACATAGCCTGTAAGTTTTTCCTGGTCGAAGCCAGCGGATGGCTGTTTTTGCAGAATCTGGAACTCCAGCCAGGCAACGACCTGGTCACGGCTGATCTGCCAACTCTTCTGGCCATAGACAACAGTGAAGGGCGCGGCATCAATTATCTGTTGTGCCAAAGGCAACAGTTTTTCTCCGTCTGCCTGTGAAATGCCTGGTTCGTCCCGTTCCAAACTGACAGACACCGGGTCGCTGGAGAAATCATTCAGCCGGTCAACTAACCGGTCGATAATCTGGCTATATGGGAACGCCTGCCCGGAGGTAGCTGGCAGGACGCTTAGGGCGGCGTTTGAGCCGATGACGAGCCGTGCATCCGTGGCCGGAGATTCCAGGCTGCCCAACTTCTCATGCAATACCGCTTCCAACGACGCGCGGTTCACACTGACCGACGGCTTTATATCCCAACCAAAAACAGCATAAAATGCCTTTTCAAAAGGATTGAATTGGCGGCTGGCCGATGTAATTGACGACATGGTTTTTTCAATATCATATGCATACAGCGGGATAGTCGCTAAATCAGGGTTTGTTGCATCGTCAATCGTCGATGGGACAGGAAACTCAGACGCCTGATATCTCACTGATAATCCACGGTCAATTTCTGCGGCCGCTGCTCTATCCAGCAATTCTTTGGCTGCCGATGCGCTGAGCCCGCCGATGCGCTGACGGCCGACATGGGTGCCCGGTAGTATGCGCTCACCCACATATGCATCAAAACCGAAGACCAATCCTACCAGCACCAACACGGCACCAATGGACCAGGCCAACATCAAAAAAATATGCCGGTTGGCGATGGCGGCTGACACGGGCTTCTTATCATGCAGGGTAGTTTTTTTTGGCATGGGATGAACCTATCACTGACCAAACGGTTTGGACGCGGGCCTTACGGTTGGATTAGAAAAAGCACCGCCGAAAAAAACATGATGGTAAACGAAAAAAATATCATCAGGCCGATGATATGCTTGTCTTTTTCCACCGCTTCCGTCTTTCTCATCAGGAGATCGTAAAAAAGCTTGGCAATATAGACCGCCAACACCGCCAACCCGATAATGAATAAGAATGTCGCTTCCAATACTAAATTCCGGGAGGCCACGCCGGACAACGAAAACCACGGATAGAGGGCATACAGCAAGACCACCAGAACAGGCAACAGGGCCACGATACATAAAATTATGGTATGCCGTTTTGGGGCGGGTAATAAAAAATGCGGCTCGGCCGGCGGCAAGCTCTTCATTGGTTCTGTTTTTTTGGTTTTAGCAGCAGGCCGCTTGCTGGTTTTTGGTGGCATATGATTTATGCTAACAATGAATTAATCACCGTCCTGGCCAGTTTTTCTCTGGACTCCTCGTCTGTTTTTGCTGAAGTGATGAGCAGCCGCAAGGTCGCGCCCTCCTGCACATCGTCCGGCAGGTTTTTTATCGGCCAACGTACCGACTGGGCATCGGAAGTTTCCAGCACGGCAAACTTCCCCTCAAACCGCCTGACCGTTGTAGCGACCGAGTAATCTATGTCGAGGGATGCCATAAAGTTACTCTTCCTTTACTTTGACAACGGTAACCTTACTGACCTTAGTGGCTTTCGGCAGGATGATTGTGAGAACGCCATTCTTCATTGATGCCTTGATCCGATCAACCTTCACTTCGCATGGCAGGATTATGGAACGGGAAAAACCGCCCCAATAGCACTCACGATAATAATAATTTTCGTCAGTCACCTCATGGTCTTTGTCGCGTTTCCCGCGCACTGTAACCATGTCATTATTGATGCTGATATCAATATCTTCTGGACGCACGCCGGCAATCGTGGACTTGATGACGATATCTTCATTGGTTTGATACACGTCCACAGCGAGTTGCCCGGAATAATCATCGCCATCCAGCCAGTCAGCCTGGACCTCGGTTTTCTTGGGGTCCGGCAACGGTGTTTTGGTCACTCTGTCAGAGGCGCCCTTAAAAAAGTTATATTCGAGGCTGCCGGTTTGGGTGCCAATTTTTTTGGGGTCTGATGGGGCTGGCATGGCTAAAAAAATTACTATTTTAATACCTATAGTATAGTATACAAAAACCGCTTTGACAATTATACTACTAGGGTCGGCCGCCTCTTGACCATCTCGGGAAAAAACCGTACTATTTTCAAATCACGGCCCTATGTCTTCCCGCCATTTGGCGGGATCGCGCTTCACAGCGGGAAATGGTTAGGACATTGGCTTTTTCCCGCCATTCGGCGGGACCGCGCCGTACGGCGAGAAATGGTAAGTTTCAAAACGTTCTTACTACACCAAACTACTTCTATGGCCCTATCGTCTAATGGTTAGGACATTGGCTTTTCAAGCCAACAATCGGGGTTCGATTCCCCGTGGGGCTAATTTACAGTTGTAAGACAATTGGAAATTTGCCCTGAAGATTCCCCGGTACGGAATCGAAGCCGACCTGAGCGCGCCGGAGGCGATGAAGCGAGGGCGGCAGGCTCCGGAGGAGTTCCGCGAGAAGCGGAACGGGGGAGGAGGATTCCCCGTGGGGCTACCACTA
>JBAYGJ010000047.1:0-6877 GCA_041666685.1 Patescibacteria group bacterium
GCTCACGCCGTCCCGTGATCTGATCGAGCTGACCATCTGCGCAAATTTTTGCCAGGTATGGTTGGCGAAAGAAGGCCACAACTATCCTATCGGCATTAATTATCTGGAAAAAGTCCAGATGCCCCATCTGTACGCACTCTACGGTGCGATGTTGGCTCATGTCGATTATCTATTCGTCGGCGCCGGGATTCCGATGCAATTTTCCGCCGTAATGGACAAACTCGTCCGTCACTTACCAGCGACATACAGCGTGTATGTCATCGGTGCCGAAAAGTCATCTGACTACCGGATGCACTTCGACCCTCGTGATTTCATCCGTGAGATCTTACCTGAGCTGCCACGGCCAAAATTCTTCCCGATCATCTCTTCGCCAATTCTGTTACAGGTTTTGACGAAATCCGGTGATCAAAAAATCGCCGGTTGTGTTGTTGAGACAAAAGAAGCCGGTGGTCATAGCGCCGGTCCTAGAGGCAAGATGGTACTGACCGATGCCGGCGAACCGCTGTACGGTGCTCGCGACGAAATTGATTTCGAACAGCTCAGACGAATAGGTCTCCCTTTTTACCTAGCTGGAGCGTACGCCAGCCCCGAAATGTTGGCACATGCCAAAACACTCGGTGCGGTGGGCATCCAAGTTGCGTCAATTTTCGCACTCAGTGATCAGCCCGATCACTCCGGTATCGACCCGAAGCTTCGCAGTTTCATACGCAGGGAAGCTTACAACGGACGGCTGGTCGTCTTTAATGACCCGAACGCATCCCCGACCGGATTTCCATTCAAGGTTGTCCGCCTGCCGGGCACCCTCGGCGATCCTGAGGTATTTGCCCTGCGTCACCGGGTCTGCGACATCGGCGGACTGGTCCATCCGTATATTCAGGAGGATGGCTCTGTCGGATACAGGTGTTCAGCCGAACCAGTGAACAGCTACCTAAAAAAAGGAGGAAAAATAGAGGACACTGCCAATACCATGTGTCTCTGCAACGGCTTACACGCAACACCTGGCTTAGGGCAGCGTCTGAAAAACGGAACAACTGAGCCATCAGTGGTGACACTCGGCCAGGACCTGTCGTTTCTGCAATACCTAATGTCGGACGAAAACGACAGTTATACCATTGGGGACGCTATTCAGCACCTTCTCAAACAAACATCAGAAACATAACCCGCGCAACTGGCTTACCAGGGGCGCGTTTTTTTATTCCAAGAAAATTTCTAATCAAAAAAACACCCGGGGTACGGGCGTTTTTTGTCCAAATGGAATTATTTAGCTTTTTTCTTCGCTTTAGCCTTCGGTTTTACTTTTGTTTCCGGCTTTGGCAGCACTGGCGCCGGCTGTTCCTTTGTCACGGCTAACGCGCTGAGTATCTTATCAAGCTTGGCGTGCAGGGCGGCAAACTGGTCCGGCCCGTGTTTGGCTGGAGCGGACTCTCCCTGCTTTTTGTGTGCGCCTTTATTTTCGAAACAGGATTTGCAGTACACCGGCTTCCCGTCCGTCGGGCGGAACGGCACTTCGCATGGATTGCCGCACTCATCACACGTGGCGGAAAACATCCGGCGATCCTTGGTGTCTGGACGGAAATTACGGCCACCGTCAGGGCGCCGCTCTTCACGTCCGCCGTTCTTTTCAAAACAATTATTGCAGAAAACCGGGCGCCCATCACGCGGGCGGAACGGCACTTCACATGGGTTACCGCAATCCGCACAGGTCGCCGGGAACATCTCCGGACGTCCACCGTCACGATCACCCCTGAAATCACGCCTGCCACCGTCACGACGGTTAAACTTGCCACCGCCAGTACGGCCGCCAGATCGATTGTTCCGGTCAAAATTCCTCATAGTATAGGTATCTAATGTATTAAACCTCGGACTCTAGTGTATCCCTGTTGGCGTTTTATTACAAGTGCTGAGGCTCAGGCATGACTCCCGGCCACATAACCGGTCGTCCAGCACAGTTGGAGCGAATACCCGCCGGAAGGGCGCGTGATATGCAGTAAATCTCCCGTAACATAGAGGTTTGGATAGCGACGTGAGCGCATAGTTTTACCCTCCACTTCTCCTACCGGCAATCCCCCGTCTGCCACTACCGCCCACTCGTACCCCATCAACCCGGAAATGGTAAGCGGAAGCGCTTTTATCAGCCTGATGATCATTTTTCGTTCCTCACGCGTGATACTGTGGATTTTTTTATCTGGAAACGAGGGCGGCAAAAGCGACAGCACCGCTTCAGCCGCTCCGATCGGCGTCAGCTGCTTCATCATGTTCCTTAATACTTTATTTTTATTATTATCGAAAAGTTTCGTGCAAAACGAATCAAGGTTGCCCAGATCAAGCTTCGGGTACACGTCGATTTCCGCCGTAACTTTCCCCGCGCGCAGCAAATCCGAAACACGGCCAGCCGTGTTCAGTATCAACGGGCCGGACAGGCCGAAATGAGTGCATAGGATCCTCCCGATCTTTGAAAATTTCCTCCGGCCTCCCAGAAAAAAAGTTATTTTCACGTCATCCAGCGATATGCCGGCCAGCGACTTGACCCAGGCATCGCGCACAGCCAACGGCACCACGGTCGGCGATGGCCGGTGGATCGTATGCCCCAGAGCTGCCAGCCATTTCCATCCGTCACCGGTTGAGCCGGTTTCAGGATGCGACGCGCCGCCCGTCGCAAGAATTATTGCCCCGGCGTGCAGCACCGTACCGCCGCAATTCACCCCTGTTAGCTTCCCATCATCAACCGCCAAACCATCAACCTGCACCCGGGTGCGAACTTCAACATTGCCATGCAATACGTAGGCACGCAACATCCTGATGACATCGTCCGCTTTCTGCGACTGAGGAAATGCGCGGAACCCTTCTTCAACAACCAACGGCAGCCCGCGTGCGGCAAAAAAAGAAAATGTATCCTTCATGCCGAACTGGGCAAACGGAGAAAATAAAAATTTACCTTCTTTGCCATATGCGGCGAGCAGGACCCTCTGGTTCTCCTGGGCGTTCGTGATGTTGCACCGGCCGTTACCGGTCAGGGCCAGTTTGACGCCAAGCTCGTTGTTTTTTTCCAATAACAAAACTTTTCGGCCGCGTTCAGCTGCACGGCCGGCCGCCATCATGCCCGATGGACCGCCGCCAATCACGATGACATCATATGCCGTTTTCATGACGATAGCTGGTCTAAATCTATTACCTTATTAACCCGTACCTGGCTGATAAAATCAGGGATATGGGAAACCATAATCATGGCGCCGAGGTACCCGTCCAGGGCTTTGGCCAGTATAGGCAAATGACGGAAGTTAATATGATTGGTCGGCTCGTCCAGTATGAGCAACCCAGGCCTCTGCAGCACAAACCGGCAGAATGACAGCAAACCCTTTTGCCCTTCTGACAGTGCCCGGATCGGCCGGGCCAGCAGACTGCCATCCAGCAGAAAACCGGCTGCCGTCGAACGGAGCAGGTGCTCATCAGGACCGGGCATAACCGCACGAAGCGCCTCAAAGGTAATTTGATCGCCGTCCAGATTCCCGAAATCCTGCTGGTAATACCCGACACTGACTTCTGGAGCCACAGTAGCATGCGCCGTAGACCCGCTGGCCAGTTTTGCCAGCAGCGTGCTTTTGCCGATGCCGTTCGGCCCGGCGATGACGATGTGGTCGCCTTTCCTGACTGTCAGGTCAAGCTTTTTTTCGGTTGACTGGTGGTTGCGGACGACCGTAGCCGCATGCAATTGGACAACGATGCCGCCGAAATGGGGACTGAATTCCTGACACGGTATTACAAAATTTCTGATCGTCTTATCCTCCTGCCGGACACTGACGATATTCTCCTCTGCTTCCTCCGCCGCTTCACGCATCCGTTTGGCCACCCCACGCAGTTTGCCGCCTTTATGCGCAAACACTTCTGCCTGAGTGCGCTTCTCCCGTATTTGCCGCTGCATCCGGGCGTTCTGGTAATTTTCCCGCTCAATGCGCTGGCCGATCTCCTCTACGACATCCGTATAGTTACCGGTGTACTGTTCCACTTTCTGTGTATGCACGTCCAGATACAGCACCCCATCAGAAAAAGCGTTTAGGAAATCCGCGTCATGGGAAATTACCAGGCAAGTCTTGTCGTACATGATCAAGAATTCTGTGAGATGGTCGATGCCATATTGGTCCAAGTTGTTGGTCGGCTCGTCGAGCAATAAAATGTCCGGGTTCTGGATCAGGGCGTGAGCCAGCAGCAACCGCGCCTGTTGGCCGCCAGAAAGCTGTTTGACCGGCCGGTCAAGGGGCAACGACAGGTGGACAATGTCGAATACGCCCTGAATCAATTTGTCCAAATTATACTGGATGGAAGAAAAAGCTGTCGCGAAATACTCTCTGACCGTCAGATCAAGCGCCGTTTTCGGCATGACCTGCCGGGCAACGGCCACGCTGGCATCCGGCGGAGTACGAGACACACGGCCGTCTGTCGGCTTCAGTTCGCCGGTGATCAGTCTGAAAATCGAGCTCTTCCCCGCGCCATTCTGGCCCATCAGAGTAATGCGGCTCCCGGACCGGACTGTAAAATTCGCCTCATCGAGCAATTTTTTGCCGTGCTCATAGGCGAACGTCACGTCGGAAAAACTAAGGACTACTGAATCATTGGCCATGTGATTTTGTGCGTATCATGCGCTTAGTGGAATACTAAAGTGTACCTATTGTATCACGTTACCCGGAAAACGAAAATTCCCGCTCCGGAAGCATGACTATTGACAAGTATCCGGATTGCTGTAAAATTCTAAAACTACAAAAGGTACTTTGCAAACCATCTGGTAACCTAGTACGTTCGACATACACCAACCACCACACTCACCTAGCAGAAAGGTCGGCATCGGATGCAAAAATCCTCACACCCTCTGGCCGTGGCCATGGCGGTCGTCATGGCACTCATTCTCGGATCCGCACTGTTCACCGGCTGTACCGAGGATCCGCCGAAACCCATACTGGCACAGGACTCAGTCAGTTCCATTATGGCCATCCAGGCAAAATTGGAACGCGCCCTGACACTATGCATTATTGACGGCGCTCCGGCGCACCCTGGCCCGAGAAACATGTTTTCCATCGAGGAGGCCAAACAGTCGAAGGCCCGGCTGGAAAAAGAGCTGGAATTCCTCCAGGGCTTCACATCTATAAACACCAGTGAGGACCTCAAAGCTAAGGGAAAAGCATTTTCCCAATACCCGTCCCAAAAAACCTCAGATGAATTCCGAGACGTACTCAGCCTGTACCTCCGTCAGGTTAGGAAGGATATCGAGAGGCCTCTGTTCCAGGAGATGGTCAACCCAGACCTGACAAGCATTACGGCGGACTTGCTCCAGCAGCTCGACCAGGCAGCTGCACGCCTGTAACCCATCCGGGACCGATCAGCACACACCTCGTGCCAATAGACCCAGCGAGAATAAATAAATGGGTCTTTTTTATTTTCACTGCGAATTATTGCGTGAATCAATAAGTTAGACAACCTTCAGAATGGTACACGCCACTTCTTTCCTGGCCAGCCTGATCTTGAATGAGTCGCCGGCTTTTTTGCCGATCAGGGCGGCGCCGATCGGCGACGAATGGGAGATAATCCCGCGGTCCGGGCTTGATTCCGCCGAGCCGAGGAGCGTATACGTCTTTTCCTGGCCGGCCATGGCAAACGTGACGCGATGGCCGATACGGATCCGGCCGGTATCCCCGCCGGCCGTAATGACGATCGCTTTTTTGATCGCGTCTTCCAATTCCTGTATGCGCTCGTTCATGCCGCGCAATTTCCCCTTGGCGATCTGGTATGCAGCATTCTCGGAAAAATCCCCAAGTTCAGCCAGGCGCTTTACCTCTGAAATCGCATGGGGCCTGACCCGATGCAGCAGTTTGTCCAGCTCGTCCTTGAACTGCTGAAGTTTCTCGGCCGTGACGTGAGGATCGGGCTGATAGTGGGTATATTGGCCTGGTTTTCGGATAGGGACTCTCATACAGGTAAGTATACACTTTTTATATAATAAAAACCCTCCGAGTTTTACTCGCAACGTTCTATTGCCTATATCGCCCTACCCTTTCAGCCCTTCCAATAATAAACTTTCCAGCGCGATTCCCCGGTATTGCTGTTTGCTGATGCCCCTGTTCTCCGACAGGACCGTTACCCTGAACCCCGCATGTTTCACCATTTCAATATATTCATCTTTCAATATTGCTCCGCCGACACAGCCGGCGATCAATTCCTCATCGCTCCGCTGTTCGGGCGTCAACTCGGCCAGCAGGACAATATCGGATACGCATATCCGGCCGCCTGTTTTCAGCACGCGGAACGATTCGGTAAAAACTTTATTTTTGTCGGGAGCCAGATTGATGACGCAATTGGAGATGATCACGTCGACCGAGTTATCCTCCATTGGCAGATTCTCAATGTCACCCAGTGTAAACTCTACGTTGTCATACCTGCCCTTCAGAGCGTTTGTCTTTGCTTTCACGACCATTTCCTCAGTGAAATCTATGCCGATTACTCGGCCCGACGGTCCTGTTTTTTTCGCCGCCAAAAAGCAGTCGATACCGGCGCCGCTCCCCAGATCCACCACCGTGTCCCCGGCCCTGATCCGGCTGAATGCCGTCGGGTTGCCGCAGCCCAAGCCCATGTTAGCCTCGCCGACGGATTGCAGCTGCTCGGCCGTGTACCCGATCTGCTCCGCAATGTCCTTCTTGCCCTTGTTGGCGCATGAACACGTCCGCATCGGCTGTGATGCAATCTCGGAATATTTTTTTTGTACCACCTGTTTGATATCCGGCATAACCCTAGTATAGCATGATAAAAAAATACGTACCGAAATCTACTTCCCGATCACCCGTTTCAGTATCTCCTTGATTTCATCGGCTACGTACCCTTTCTGCCCAAGGAA
>JBAYGJ010000048.1:0-6657 GCA_041666685.1 Patescibacteria group bacterium
ATCTGAGCCCGGATATTTTTTTTGAAGGCATTGACCTGTTCAGGGTTGTCATCAATGGCCAGTATGCCGACTTTTGAGCTCTCGGCCGAGAGTCTGGCCGATTTGTCCCTGATCCGGTCCGCCTGCATGCCGTCATTGTTGTACGAATCCATAATGAAATGCTGGATTTCCCCCTTGAAATCCTTGATGAAAGCCCGCCGAAGCTGTTTGGCGTTGAGAGCGTGGACTATTTCTTCCCAGTAGTCCAGGGCCACCCCCCAGACGATGGCAATGTACGTATCTGGTTTTGACGTGGAATATTTTGCTTGCAGTTCGCTCCGAACCCTTTGGATTTCCTGGATTTCTTCCTGGGCAAACCCTTTTTCCACGAACCATTTTTCATCGTAGGAATGGGACGGCGTATCATATACGGCCACTACCGGCCGGGCGTCATATACCGCGGACAGAGCCAGCCGATGCGAGCCGTCGAGAAGGCCGTACCGTTCATCAACCGGTATCGGTGTCGAGGCGAGTCCGTTCTTTTCGACATTCGCGATGAGCATGTCAAACTGGCTTGTCCGGGCGACCCCAACCCGTTGCGTCTGCATCTTTTCGTACAAGCCTTTCCAGAACGTAAACTCTTCGTCCGTGGACCCGGAGGTCAGGGCCCGCGCATATCCATAACGGACATACACGTCAAAATGTTCATCCGACAATAATTCGCCGACCACAGTTGAATGTTCAGGATGGATAATCCGTGATTCAGGTGAAGGCTGCCAGACGCTGCCTGGCCCGTTTTCATTGAATTGATGCCCGTGTTGTTCCAAGCCCATATGGTTACCTGATATAGTCTCCGCCGTTTACGTCTATGGTTACTCCATTGATATATCCTTCGCCTTGAGAAGCCAATGCCAGGACTGCATACGCTACGTCTTCGGGCCGGCCGACTCGGCCAAGTGGGTTTCGCTGGGCATGCTTTGTTTCAACTTTTTTTACGGTATAGCGCCGGTGGAAATTCCCGCGGATGTATCCGGGCGCAATGCAATTTACCCTGATGCCCTGGCGGCCGAGTTCATTGGCCAATGATTTTGACCAGGCTAAAATCGCGCCTTTGGCCATCCCATAAGCGCTGCTCCGGTCGCCTTTGCCTGCTTCTGCCGTCATGGACGAGATGAAAATGACCGATGACCCGCGCCGCAGGTATGGGTAGGAATATTTGGTGAACAGAAAGGCCGTCTTAACATTTACGTCGAGGGTTCGCTGGACAAAGGCCCAGTCCAGTTGCGACAGCGGCCGCCGCTCGATCAGGTCTCCGGCGTTATTGACCACTGCGTCGATGCGGCCGATGCCATGGATCCGGCGCAAATTCCCCAATGCAATTTTGATGCGCTTTTCGTCCGACCCGTCGGTATTGATGTGGACGATTTTAACGCGTGGGTGTTTTTTCGCAAAACGCCGGATTGCTTCCGGATGGCGATATGAATGCAGGATCAGGGTGTTTCCGGGGGAGGCGAATTTTTCTGCTATCGCCAACCCCAAATCTCCCGAGGCTCCGGTTATCAGTACGGTCATATGGGGCGCATGTTTTTTGCGAGGCATAATGTGTTTAAGAAAAGTTGAAAAAGGGATGGTCAGCCCGGATATCGATCGGCAGCCGGCCTTTGCTAAGTTGTTGCATGTGGAAACTGGCGTTGAAGTTGATTTTGGAAATCTTGCGGCCGTAATGATAGGCGTACAGATGCGACAATTTGTCTGACAGGATGACCGGTGAACAGGGGCGCCCGACAGCAGCTGAAAAAATGATGCCATGGGCACGGCAGGTGATGACGCCCTGGCACCTGGCGTATATTCTTTGGACCTCGCGGATGTTTTTCGGCCGGTAAATATCAGCCTGCCCGCCAAACAGTTTTTTTGCCGTCTCATAGTCGGCCTGGTCGTGGCAAATGAGGCAGCATCGCTTATCCTGGCTGGCCCCGATGATGTCATGGATGAGGGCGACGATCTGAGGTTCAAAATTTTTATACGTCTGCGTATGGCCAAAGCTCGGCACTATCCCGATTGAATACAGTTTATCAGCAGGGGGATTTTTAAGCAATTTGATGGCGCTGTAAGACGGACATGGCGCCACGCGTGCCCGGAGGCCGGTTTTTTCACGGATGAACCGCTGAGTAGAACGGTCACGTACCGTAACGCTGACCGCCCTGCGGAGCCATTGGCCCAAAGCGGCGAAGTCGTGGCTGATGAAATCTTTCCCCTGACAATCCTGGTTGAGACCGACGCCGTATATATGGTACGGTGTTTTTGAACGTCTTTGGAAATCATGATACACTTCACGTTGTGAAAACCGCGGTCTCACCATCCCGCCTCCGCCATAGACCAGCAGGGCAGGCACGCGTTGTCCGAGATCGCGCGGCAGTTTCAAGTAGCGGGCCCGCTTGAACCCGGCAATAGTCGCAATGCCCTGGCCGCTCAAAACATCGCCGATGTTCTCTCTCGAACAATCTGCGTGACACGAATAGGCAATTGTCGCTTGGGCTTTCGTTGGTGATCGGTGCATAGGGAAGTGATAGTCAGCTAATAAGTAACCATCTTTTGTATCATATTTTATTATACATGTCAAGGGTATGCTCGTAAAAGTCATTGAAAAAAATTCAAATATTTTTGCCATACTTGTAGAAACCGACATGGTCACGCAACAACCGACGCCCGGCATGACTCAATCTGAAGTCGAGGCGGTGGCGCGTGCTTTGGATCTGGCCGTTAAGGCGTTGAAAACTGACCATCAGCTGGCGCAAGCCGAAATTGAAATTCACCCACGCCAGACGGGCGGCCAGCTGATTTTTTCAGCTCGACTGTATTTGTTTCCCGAGGTGGTTATGAAGGACTGGGGACAGATTCGCCTGCCATCAGGCCAGCGGACAGACCTGCTTGCTTTTGAGCAGAAACTTTTTGATGAGCTGCTGGCTAGGGCGCGTTTTTCAGGTGCGCCGTCGCCTCAGCTCGTGCAATGGGAAATCAGTAAAATGCGTAATGAGATGATCGGGACTTTTGTATCAGCTGGCCATGGTTCAGCGCCGGCTGCGGATGCCGTCGCCCACCGTTTGGAAACAGACCGCGTCCTGATGGAAAAGCAGGCAATCCGCCGGATATGTATTTCTGCAGTCCTGAGATCTATCGCAGCGGAAATGAATATCAGCTTTGAAGTGCCCAGCGGCCCGTCTATAGAAGCGACAGGGCCGACACTATTCCAATCGCACTGGGATAATGTGCTGGGAATCAGGAAAGTTTTGGGTGCAATCATTAATCGTATCTCAGGAGAAGCGCGATCATAAAAAACTGAAAATTAGCTGCGCTTGCGTCAGTCTGATTTTGTTTTATATACAAAGTTTGGGAGGTCGCAATAGCCTTGACAGAAAGAGGCTATTCTTGCTATAGTGTGGAACCATAAATAGAAAAAAAGTACGTTTATATATAGCAATGTAAAGGAGAGTAGCCATGTCGAAGGTCAGGTATGGACTGGATTTTGGCACGTCCAATTCAGCCATCGCAGTCTATCGTGGAGACAAGGTGGAGGTAGTCCCCCTGTCAGCGGGTGGGGCGAAAACCATCAAATCCGTGATGTATTTTGACGGGAACAAGCCGTATCCCGAAGTCGGCCAGACAGCAATCGCGAAGTATGTCGAAAACGGCATGACCGGGCGGTTTATCCAGTCGATCAAGAGCATGCTGCCGGATCCGTTATTTGACGGTTCGGTGATTTTTGGCCGGCCCATTTCGATCGAGGAGTTCGTAACGTTTATCTTGCGCCACCTCAAGGAGGCTGCGGATGCGTATACCGGAGAAAATGTCGGGACTGTAGTCCTCGGCCGGCCGGCGAGATTTTCGCCCGTTCCGGAAGAGGATAGGTTGGCCCAGGAGCGCTTGCGTACGGCAGCCTCCCGTGTCGGCTTTACCGACATCTATTTCCAGCCGGAGCCGGTAGCGGCCGCCCTCACCTACGCGCACAACCAGCGTCATGAACAGCTGGTATTGGTCGCGGACTTGGGCGGCGGTACGTCGGATTTTACCATCATGCGCTTGTTGCCGCGGCAGTTGGATGCAAACAACTTGCCGCACCAGATTCTGGCCACCAGTGGCGTTGAGATCGGGGGAGATCTGCTGGATACTCGGCTGATGTTTAACCGAATCACCAAGTATTTCGGGCTGAACCTCAAATGGAGGCATTTTGACCGGCTTTGCGAAATGCCGCGTCATTTGATGGGGCAGATATCCGACTGGCGGCGTATCTCATTCCTGAAAAACGCGTATGACCGCGAATTCATCCAGCGGCTGATGGCGTTTTCAGACGACACTGACTCAGCCAAACGGCTATCCGCACTGATCGAGGAAAATCTGGCATATTCGCTTTTTCGCTCCATTGAAAACGCGAAATGCCGGCTTTCGTCCTGGCAATCCGCCCGTGTGCTGTACCGCCAATCCATCATTAATATTGCCGAAAGGGTCACCCGTGATCAGTTCAACGAAGATATTGATGGTGAGCGGATAGCGCTCCAATCATGCGTCGAGTCGATGCTGAGTCGGGCCGGCATCAATGCCGCCGATATCGAAGTCATCTTCATGACCGGTGGCACGTCGTACGTTCCCCGATTCCGTACATTATTGGCGGGTATGTTCCCTCAAGCCTCTATGCGAACTGGCGATGCATTCACCAGCGTAGTGTATGGTCTTGCGTTAACTGACCCCGAAACACTGTAATAGTATTCTCTCACTCAAACCGGGCGCCCCTGAAAAAGGCGCCTTTTTTTATTTTAACGTTATTGATCGCTTCCGGATGATAATCAACCCCTCTTTTTGCATTTGACAAGCCGCCTGAGCGACATCTTTTTTATCTCGGATCATTATTCTGCAGATGTCACGTATAGTCACTTTTTTGTTTATCAACAGCTGGCGAATTATTTCGCCCCGAATCTGCCGGATGGAACCATGAAACTTTGATTGCCTCGACTGGGCAGGGACGTGATGAAGTTGGGCAGGGAGTTGCAATCGACTGTAATCCATAAGGGCATTATGCCAGTCGCGTGATTTTTTCTTAGGCAGTAATTGCCAGGCGACTTTTTCCAATTCTTTTTGCGGCAGGTTGGCCGGCAGATTGAATTCGTGCAGTATTGCGCGTCTAATGTTTGTATCGATGGTGATGAGCGGTGCGTTAAACGCGAAAATTAAAATTGCCCGGGCTGTGTATGGACCGATCCCGGAAAATTTTTTTAGCTCTTCGACGTCGTTTGGCAGCTTGCCGTTGTAATGCATTGCAATCATTTGTGCCATCCGGCCCAAATGGATAGCGCGACGATTGTATCCGAGTCCTGACCACATCTGTAAAAGTTTTTTATTGTTTGCAAGTGATAATAATTTCCAGTTCGACCAGCGTTTTATCCATTTTTGATATTTTGGAACGACACGCTCGACTTGTGTTTGCTGCAGCATGATTTCAGAAACAGTAATTTTGTATGGATCAGTTGTATGTCGAAAAGGTAAATCTCGTTTATGCAATTTGTAGAACGCGAAAACCTTTCGACGGAATTTTTTTATGCTGGTGTCGGTTAATCGTGTCATGCGTCTGGTTTCGAAAAAACAAAAGTATTGCGTTGGACGACGGCAAGATTGAGTATCATATGTACAATGGAGCCGAGGATCAGGTTTGGCGTGTGCATAAATAGCAGGGCAAAGCCGAGTCCGCCTAAGAAAGTGATAATAACGGCGCGCTGCCGTGGCCGGTACATCAGGTGGGCGCTGGCGAATATGGCGGCGCTGATGATAATTGCCGCTCCGGCCGGTAGAAATGACTGAAAACGGCTCTGTAAGAAGCCGAAAAAAATGAACTGCTGGCCTAGGCTGATGGGGATAAACCAGAACAAAAAGTGGGGGTCCTGCCACCATTTCTGCACTGGAGCGATATGCTTCAGGCGGCTATATATCAGCACCGACAGTACCCCGATAGTCGCAAATCCCAGGTACCAGGACAGTGAGCCGGCCAGGTTATCCAGGCGCAAACCGAGTTCGGTGGCCGGAATTTTAAAAATGAGTACATCGGCGATCATGAGCAGGCCGGAGGCTGCCAGTACGCCAAAACGGTATCGGCCTTTGATTTTCCCAGTGCCGAGTAATATAAGAGGCACCAAACCGAGCAACGTGACTTCGGCGAGCGGTTGGAGCCAATTCATAGCATGAATGATTTATTTTTTAGAGCTTCTTTATATATATACCAGCGCCGTAAAAGTAGCCAGCATGGCCATTTGGAAAAAAATACTTTGAAATCCTTTTTCCCATGGTACAGATATCGGAAAAAAAGAATGGGGAGTAGAATCGGCAACAAGATTATTTTAATGTAATCAGCAGGCTCAACGCTAACTTTCCATTTGGCCGGCCCGCCGAAAGCCAGGTAATGTTTCGGATATCTTGATTTCAAAATCGGCCAGACTGAAAGATTTTTAGCGGAAGATAAAAGGCTTTGCACCGTCCATTTTTCCGGTTGGTGGAAGACCAATGCGCCTGGTACACGTTTAAATGCATTACCACGGGCGACTGCACGGATGGCTATTTCCGTGTCCTCGTTGTGGAAACGGTCAAACATCGAATCAAAGGTTCCAATTTTTTCAAAAATCTCTTTTTTATAGGCAA
>JBAYGJ010000049.1:0-6646 GCA_041666685.1 Patescibacteria group bacterium
ATGATCTTCACATCATTGGCTATGGCCCATTCATCCCAAGCCCGCGATGATGGCGTGGTATTGATCATGAATCTCGGGTGATCGCCCCATTGCCCTGATTTTTTCAGCTGTTTCATGTTGTAGTCCATGATCATCAGGAAGGTCAGGGTCGGGTTGTAGATGGAGACGATTTTTTCTTCATTAATCTTTATATAATAGATTCCCAGGTCGTTCATGAGCTGGGCGTTTGATGCCGGTTCAACCTGTCCGATGACCAGCCGGTCGCCGTCCGGGTCGGTGATGAGGACTACGTAGCCCAGCGGTTTGTCTTTGAGGTAATATTCATAGAACATGGTGTCCACCACTTCAGGTAGGCAGGCATCACATGACAGATCGAAATATTCAATTTTACCTGTTTTTGGATTCAGTTTTCTTGTTTTTCCGACCCCATGGAAGAGTGGATCCTCTTCATTATTGTGCCATTCGAACGCTTCCAGTATGTCGAATTTTTTCAGGATCGGGACCATGGTCCTGTGCATGCAGCCGCCGACCGTGTCATACATCAGGCGCATGCCCTGCCCCATCGCCGTGCGGATAAGGTCAAGGTTTTCTTTTGTCGCCACGCCGTTCTGTAGATACTGGCAGTATTCGTCCACGCCGTTGAAGTCCTGGATAATATATGGATTGATTTTTGGCGCCAGGGTGATTGTGTAACCTTCAGGCGATTCTTTTGCCAGCTTTATTATGGCTTCAATTTTGGCGATGAAAGCCAGGGACATTTCCGGCAAGAATTGGCTGCCCTGGTCGTCCAGATCTTTGGTGGCGATTTTACTGCTCATGGCATGGCTGGACGTAACGAATTCACCGCCATCATAGTCAAACATGAAGATAATGAACGACACCAGCCAGATTGCGGTCGTGACGTTGCCCGGCGTCTGGTGCGTAAAAATCCCATTTGCCGAGTGGACGCGAGAAATGAGCTCGATGTATTCTTTGGTGTTGTACCGGACCTCTCCCGAAACTGCCTTGTGGATTTCACGATTGGGGATACGCTCTTTCAGAACCAGGCTTTTCCCTAGCGTCGCCAGCGTGACCCCCAACTGGTTTATTGGGAAACGCGGGTCTGCATAATGGAGGATATTTTGCGGTCCGCGGATGCCGCCGGTAGAATGTTGCGCCTCATTTTTGTAATTCGCCAGCCATTTTTCCACTCCCCATTTTTCCACCAGTTCTTTTGTCAGCGTAAGTGAAATCACGCCATGTTCGTTCAGGTCGATGATCGGTCCGCCCTGGTATTCGGCTGGGGTGGCTTTTTCTATGCCTTCGTAGTACTCATTCTTCAGTTCAGCCAAATATGCGTCTCGCTCGGCAGGGGAAGAGAATGTTTTTTTTTGCGGATTCATAGGAAAAAAATAATTATCAAGTAAGCTAATACTGGGTATATGATACAATTATTTGAGCACTATTTCAACCCTTTTTGGCAATAGTGATGAGATTGAAGCCGTCCCGCCACGTAGCCGTCCTTCCTTTTTTGGTGTAATATTGTTGTACCTGCGAAAAGCCGTTATCTGCCAGTAATGCGGAAAGTTCTGATGTTTTGAAGCCATGGATATAGCGCCGGCCGACTAAAGTCCCGGATTCATTCCGCCAGAGTTTAATGACATCAGGAAATGAGATCCGACCCTTCCCCCGCAAACGCTGCCAGAGAATTTTTGCATGGATCGGCCACCAGGTAGAGGCCAGGAGGTTCCAGTTCAGCATGATCAGCAACCCATTGGCCTTGAGCGCAGTATTAAACTGCTGAACTGCCTGTATTCGGAGTTTTTCAGTGGGGAGATGGTGGAGGGTGGCAATGCAAAAAATAACGTCAAATGTTCCAGACGGATATGGCAGTTCTAAAATATTGCCGACGGTAAACCGTACCTCCGGGTGCTGACGCCGGGCGATAGCGATCAGCTCGTCGCTCAGATCAAGTCCGGTATATTCGACTTTTTTATCTTTCAACAACTCATAAAGCCGGCCGTTGCCGCAGCCCGCATCGAGAACCGCATCGGCCATGGCCACATGATCCATTAAGGGCTTGAAATCCTCCCAGATAAATTTCCTGGTAGCGGAGAATTGTTCAGCGATAGCCTCATACGTAGCCGCGTTCATGGCCATTAATTTTTCCGCAAAACGTTCGTCCATATGAATAAGAAAACTTTACAAAAATATGTTATCGATTTCGTCAGGGCCAAGCCAGAGACGGTAGCCGCGGTCCGCCTGCAAAAACGCAGGTTGGCGACGAAATACTCCACTACCATTATACCTAATTCCGAGATACTGGGGCAGTACCGCTTGCAGGGTATAAAAAAGCCCGACCAAAAGTTGTTACGGCTATTGCGCAAACGCGAAATCCGGACACTTTCAGGAGTTGCGCCTGTAACCGTTTTAACCAAGCCATATCCGTGCCCTGGTCGGTGCGTGTACTGTCCGACCGAAGCCAGGATGCCCAAAAGCTACTTATCATCAGAACCGGCTGCCCAAAGGGGATTAAGCTTGAAATTTGATCCGTATAAGCAGGTAAAAATGCGGATTGATACTCTGGAAGCCAATGGCCATAGTGCCGATAAGATTGAACTGATTGTTTTAGGCGGCACGTGGTCACACTATCCGCATGATTACCAAGCTTGGTTTATCAAACGCTGTTTCGATGCGGCCAATGGACGGACCTCACGCACTCTCCAATTGGCACAAACAGTAAATGAAAAAGTAGAACATCGCATCATCGGCTTGAGTTTGGAAACGCGACCCGACCACGTGACTCCGGCAGAACTTTGGCGTATGCGAGAATTGGGGTGTACTCATGTGCAGATCGGGGTACAGACATTGCACCAGGACATTTTAGATTTAGTTAAGCGTGATGACACGCTTAATAATATCGCCCGGGCGACTGAATTGTTGCGGGCATTCGGATTTAAGTTTACGTACCATTTGATGCCCGGTTTACCAGGCGCCACGCCAAAGAAAGATTTTGACACGTTTAAAATGGCTTTTACTGATTCTCGGTTCCAGCCGGACATGCTGAAAATCTATCCGTGCCTTGTTATAAAAAATTCCATACTCTACCACTGGTATAAAGCGGGCAAATTCAAACCATACAACAATAAGCAACTAGCAGATTTGTTAGTCAAAATAAAAGGCATTGTGCCGCCATATGTTCGGATTAACCGATTGATCCGGGATATACCCGGACCGGATATTATAGCAGGCAACAGGATCACGAATTTACGGCAGCTGCTCCAGGAACGTGGGGTGGAATGCAAATGCATCCGCTGTCGGGAGGCACGGAAAGAAGTGGTCAAACAAAATCAGGTTAAGTTGAAAGAACGCCTTTATAAAGCCGGAGCAGGCGAGGAGCATTTTATCAGTTTTGAGAGCAAGGACGAGAAAAAAATATATGGATTTGTCCGTCTGTGGCTGCCGGATCAATCAAAACACTTTGATGGTGCTTTTGACGATAAAACGGCGCTCATCCGCGAATTGCATACCTATGGTGAATTAATGCCTATCGGCGGAAAGAAAAAAGCGGTCCAGCATATTGGCTTTGGTAAGCGGTTATTGGCCGAAGCGGAACGCATTGCAAAGAAAAATGGGTATAAAAAAATGGCCATTATTTCCGGCGTTGGGGTACGGGAGTATTATAAGAAATTGGGATATCAGTTGGAGAGAACTTATTTAGTAAAAATAATTTAAATTTTGTTGTCTTTGCCACTTTTCTTGGCGGCAAGAAAAGTGGCAGAAAAGAACCGCCGCGCCGGTTCCGTCCTCTTGAAAATTGTGCTCATCGTCACTGGCGACCCACAACCGCTTCGCTTGAATGGGATCACCTCCCTCAACTATGTTCGGGACCGCTCCTCTTCGCTACAATTTTACTACGAGTACTTCACAGGCGCGGTAAATAATATGGAAGAGTAACAATCATTTCCGGCGTTGGTGTTCGTATGTATTATCGGAAACTCGGTTACAAATTGGAAAAGACGTATTTGGTAAAGACAATAAAAAAGACGACCTAAGTCGTCTTTAACGTTTGAGAAAGTCGAGATCATCAAGGGAGTAATTTACCCACCTTGTACAAGCCCAACATCGGATAGCTGACCACGATGCACAATACGAGGACTAGCCAAAGGAAAATGAACGGCCAGTTTTCGTGGAAATTGTGCGTCCGCGGGTCACGGTACTGGAAATACTCTTTCCAAGAGCGACAACCAAGTATGGTTTCTTGATCCCAGTCCTCGATCAGCATGTAAGCGAAGCCGTCGATAGGGAAGAAGTCAGCCATGCTTTCAAGGTGCCATTGCATCAGGCGGTGGGCCTTGGTCAGGACGACCAGGAATCCAATCACCAGATATGCTACAACGCAAATCATGAAATACTGCATTATTGCCTCCAAAGTCCGGAAATTGTTCTGAAGTCAATTATAGCAGCTTAATGGAAATAGTAATGATTGTCAAATGGGCGAATAAAAAAAGCGGCAGCTAGGGTACAAGTGGGAGAAGATGAATATGGTGAAGAATTTAGGAAAATAATAACCGCGCCATGAAAGGTCATAACGCGGTTTTTTGTAAAATAAAGGTACAATCAGTGGCCACCGGTAGTTGGGGGCGCCGGTGCATAGATTCCGAGATCATTTGGTTTTTGTTCGAGCTGTTCAGTACCGTTCCAGTGGAGCTCCACAAACTCGCGATTGGCGAGGTTTGCCTTAAGCCGTGAATGTAACTGCTGGGGAATACGGCCCTCCTGCACAGCACGGTCAATCGCCGCATGGGTGAAGAAGCTGGTTTTTTCCTGAAAGTGCGGTGGCTTTTGTTTCAATCGAAACGCAATTATCGCGAGCACGAACATTACTAAGAATGAGACAACCACGAAGATGAGTTCACCGGGTTGCATGGAATCAGATTCCATGGGAAACCTCCTTTTAAGTAACATTGTTTGTGTTACGGCATGTCTTTAATTAGATCACACATACCACAAGCGACACATCCAGCTTCGTCACAGCTGGCGAGACCCTTCTCAAACATACTCGTCCGTGCGAAACGCAGGACGTCCATGAATTCCCTCCAGTCGACGTTTGGCTGGAACGGATAGTCATGGATATCCTCAAACCGCCTGCCTGCAAGCGGAGAGGGTACGGCTCCGTGATCGACGGCAGCCTTGATCCCGTCTTTGAGTGAATCCATCGGCTCGACGCCGACAATGAAGCATGTGGATACTTTACCGGCGCCGAGGACGGTGTATGCCCGATCAAATGCGTCCAGGTATTTTTCCCGCGGGCACCGGCGGTTTTTCCCGGGGATTAATGATTCGCGCACAGTAGGGTCCCAGCACTCAAGATTCATCATCAGGCTTGACATACCTGCTTCAGTGAGCCGATCAATCCAATCGAGGTCTTCAGGCGGCGCCATCTCAATCGCGATCGGCAGGTTAGGATACTGTCCCCGTGCTGCGCGAACAACGGGTTCGATGAGCTCCATGCCGTTCCCCAGTGAAAACGTCATCCCCCCATTGATGGTCAGTCCACCGTAATCACTGACCGGAATTGTCTGCATCGCCTTCATAATTAGTTCGGCTGATTTGACGACAAGTTGGGGGTTTTTGGACGGCAAGGAGCGGTACATGACACAGAACTTGCACATTTCGCTGCGCTCAGAGAGAGAGCAGCCTTCGTATACGGCAGTGACAAGCTGACGGTTATGAGCGGTCATGACCAGGGTGATCGGGAAGTCTTGGACTCGCTGATCGTACCATGCCGGTGCCTGTAAAATCGTGCCACGGCACAGAAATTCACCTTCTTCAGAGAGGATGAATCCAAACGGACGTTCGGGGTCCGTCCGGATCTGCAATGCAACGGGCGTCGAATGATAGACGGGAGCATTGACGAAGAACCCATTATCCAGATGCATTTTTCCGCCAGAGCTCAATCCGCCCCTCAGGATCCCGCTCGGGTTCTGTTGGGCAAATAGGCGCGCAGACGTTTCGTCGGCATTGAAGCCCTCGCAGAGGAGCTTCGCTTTCAATTCAAGAGCAGTGTATTTATTCATTGCTCTCCTCCTGTATGTTATTTGTTAATGAACACGGCGTTTTTTAAGGATTGCATTTCAAAACAAAAACACCACCAAAAAACCTCTTCCACTGAAGAGGTCTGAATTGGATTTGTAAGTAATTATCCCAAACCAGGCCTCGTCAGCGAAGAGCCTGGGAATGATGGACTTGTTTTGATACACCAAGCTTGAGTCGCTGGGCGATAAGTCGATAACCGCCCTGGCCATATTCAAACCAATTAGCTACACGAGCTACAGTGGTCGTGCTTACTGCAAGTTTTTTAGCAATTTGCCGGTAGGGAGTGTTTTTCGTTAATAACATAACCATTTGCCAGCGATCAGCCATGGAGGCAATTTCTTCAAGAGTGCAGAGATCACGGAAAAATGCGCGACATTCCTCCCTCGTTTTAAGCGCAAGGATTGCCTCAAAGAGGTTGTCGGTTTTTTTGGTGTTCCAGTCTATATTTTTCTTTGGCATAGTAGTAAAAGGATAAAGAGTGTTAATATTTTGAGGGTAGAATATCAGTGTGTTAATACGTTGATACGTTATCATGCCGCCAATATCTTGGCAATGGGAGTTATCCACA
>JBAYGJ010000050.1:0-6645 GCA_041666685.1 Patescibacteria group bacterium
CCCTGCCGCAAGCCCAGGCACCAATCCTGGACGGCCATGGAGCTGGGACTGGATGTTTGCCGGATGGAATCCGTCAACATCCTTGATGGGTTTGATGGCACTGATTATCTTGTCCGTATCATAACCCGGTGGCAACGGCAGCTGCACCAGGGTGCCGTTGATATCCTGGCGATTGTTCAATTCAGCAATTTTATCCAGCACTTTTTGTTGATCGATTTTTTCTGGAAACAGGTATTTTTCGAAAACGATTCCGGCGGCCTGCGATGCCTGTTCCTTCAGGCCGACATAAATAAACGAGGCCGGGTCATTGCCGACTAAAATGATCGCCAGACCGGGCTTGTCCGCCAGTTTGGTTACGCGCTGATGGACGCCAAATAAAACGGCATCCGCAATTTTCTTTCCGTCGATGATTTTTACTTGACTTACCATATGACTAATGATAACATAATTCATTCAATAAATGCACCTCAATACCCAAGGAGGGTTTGGGATGGTAGTTCCTCCCTTAACGGTAATCGACCTTAAGGAATGTGGCTGTGCCTTTGGTACGGTCTGTGCCGAGCTTCTCTTGAGCCGGCGATGTACTTCATGCCTCATAGATAACCACCTGATCGCACTCGTCGAACGGATGATCAATGGCCATGATACCCGTCAGGACATCCAATCGCACCTCAATGGCCGTTTCCCGCGCCTGATCGAGGCGGCCGAATGTGCTGCCACAAACAATGAATACCTACGCCGACATCTCGATGCCATCAGACGCCCCTTCAACATTTCCTGATTCCTACACTCACGCAACGAGCCGCCTCTCCCAAGGTGGCTTTTTTATTGAGAATAGTCGCGCACCCAGGGACGGGTGCGCTCGGAGGATAATAATGGGGCGGCGCGAAATTCTCCTCTCCTCGGAGTGAGGGGTCAGGGGCGAGAGGGCTTGTGACCAACTTCTAACTTCCTAACTAATATCTAAAAACTAACAACTAATTACTAATACACGGGGTGTTTTTCCGTCAGTTCTTTTACTTTTTTCCGGACCTCAACTTTGGCGGATTCTTTCTGGGGGTTATGGATGGTTTCGGCGATTACCTCAGCTACGACCTTCATGTCCGCTTCTGTAAAACCGCGGGTGGTCAGTGCGGGCGTACCCAGCCGGATACCGGACGGGTCCATCGGCTTGCGCGGGTCAAAAGGCACGGTATTCTTGTTGACGGTAATCCCCACCTCATCCAGCAATGTCTCGGCTTCCTGGCCGGAAATATTCTTGTTCGTCAGGTCGATTAATATCAGATGGTTGTCTGTACCGCCAGTAACCAGCTTGAAATCATACTCCAGGAGATATTCGGCCAGCGCTTTGGCATTCTTGACGATCTGGTGGCCATAGAGCTGGAACGCCTTGGTTGACGCCTCTTTGAGCGCTACCGCAATTGCCGCAGTCTGGTGGTTATGCGGCCCACCCTGCAGACCCGGGAATACGGCCCGGTCGATCAGCTCGGCCAGGTTCCATTTGGAATCCGCGTGGTATTTTTCCTTGAGCCGGTCATTAATTTTTGGACACATGATCATCGCCCCCCGCGGCCCGCGCAGCGTTTTATGTGTAGTGGTCATGATGACATCAGCGTGGTCAACCGGCGACTGGTGAGCGCCGGCAATGATCAATCCGGCAATGTGTGAAATGTCAGTCAATAAATATGCTCCTACTTCTCGCGCTATCCGTCCAAACGCCTCAAAATCAAATTCACGGGGATAGGCGGTCGCGCCGGCAATGATCATCTTTGGCCGTTCCTTTTTTGCCAGCTCCATCACCTCTTCATAATTTATCAGTTGTGTTTCCTTGTCTACACCGTACGGTACCGAATGGTAATACCGTCCGGAAAAATTCACTTTCCAGCCGTGGGTGAGATGGCCGCCGTGCGGTAGGCTCATGCCCATCACCTTGTCTCCAGGCTCCATCAATGCAAAATACACTGCCTGGTTGGCCGGTGAGCCGGAATACGGCTGGACATTCACATGCTCCACGCCAAACAATTTTTTTGCCCGTTCCCGGGCTATGTCCTCTATCACGTCAATAAACTCATTGCCACCGTAATACCGCTTGCCGGGATACCCCTCGGAATATTTATTCGTCCCAATACCGCCAAGCGCCTCCAGGACTGCCTTGGATACGTAGTTTTCCGACGGGATCATTTCCAAGCCGCCTTGCTGACGTTTCAGTTCGTCGCTAAGGGCAGAGAAAATTTCCGGATCTTCTTTTTGTAATGGTTCCATACCTGCATTGTACTGTAAAAACAATCAGAAAGCAAAAAAATTGGCCACCCTCTTTCAAAAATGATACAATGAGCAAAACAGAAAAGTACAACAAACATCGTACGGAGGAACAATGCAAACACGCTCCAACATGACATCGTGGGGTGTTTGGTATACTTCCCGGTTCTTTGTCGATCCGCACCGGCTTCCACATGGGTGCACCGTCAATATATCCAACATCGATTTTTCCCGCGCCGAAGCGACCTACCTGCTGTACCAATTCCTGGTCAGCAATAATATCCCGTCCCTGCATTTCAATAGGGATTCAGGTGTAGGCACCGTCACCTTCCCAAACGGCCATACAGTCTGTGTGTATGTCGCAGTCCAATTTACCGCCAAAGTCGGCGAACGGCGGATCTCGATCCATCTGCCTCCAGTACCGGGCGGATTCAACGCCAGCATCCGCATCCGGACTGACGACCGCAACTTGTTTGGAAATGCCAAAAGCACCACCGTCATTCTCTGACGGGATCCACACACGTCTCCCAACAAAAAACCACGCCCCGCGTGGTTTTTTTTATTACCTGAAACAGTTGATCCCCCTAAAAAATTATTACAGATCCCCGGATCGCCTGTTATTATTTCTCTATTTCAACCTTATGTGGCGGCTGACCAGCATGTTCCCTTTCCGTTTCCTTTTTTGCCTCATCCTCAGTCTTCGGTAACTCAGATGGGACAATATTTCCTGTGTCCGGATTAAATCTCACTCCACCTTCGAATTCTCCGTGTCCTGGTGCCATAATCTTTAATTTAGTGATTAATTTCTACTTAATTTTTTATCAATTATGAATTTCAGAATATTCAGTTCTTCTGCTAAAAAAGTAAAGTTCTTTATTTCACCCTTGCCCAAATATATTCATCTCTCAGTTTCCCAGCCTTCTTGGTTGCCTCAACCAATAACCCTTCACGCTTGAAACCGTTTTTCTGCAATACGCGGCCAGACTGTTTATTTGGCGGGAATGTATAGGCGTATACACGTCGCAATTTCAGTTTCTTGAAAGCAAATGCGGTCACCACCTTCACTGCCTCTGGGACGATGCCCTGCCCCCAATACCGGCGAGTAAGCCAGTAGCCGATCTCGGTCTTATGTCGTGGCTCAATATTGGACAAACCGACACAACCGACAATCTCCCCGTCCATCTCAATGGCGAAATGGATGCAGGACGGATTGGTTTTACGATACTCGGGGATGATTTTCTTGAACCACTTGGTGGCGTCAGACAAACGGTATGGATAGGGTATATGCAACGTATACCGGTAAATTTTATAGTCGTTAATATTACGGGCTACTGCTAGTGCATCCGACATCCTATATGGCCGTAACGTAAATCGTTTAGTTTTAATGATGTAATTCATAGCGCTATTTTACTTTTGCCCAAATGACATCGTCAAGCAATGTGCCTTTCTTGACGACATTGTTCCGCAGCACCCCTTCCCGGCAAAAATTATTCTTTTGCAAGACCCGGGCCGATACTTTATTGGCCGGAAACGTGTAGGCGTACACGCGTTTCAATCTCAATTTATTGAATGCGAGCGCAACAACCTCCCGGACAGCCGCTGTCATTATTCCCTGGCCCCTATATCCCCGACCAAGCCAATAGCCGAGTTCTGACTTGTGCCGGGGCACGAAATGCATCAGATCCACACAACCTGCCATCTTTTTGTCGATCTCAATCGCAAATGGGATTGATGGCGGAATGGCTTTTCGATAATACGACGTTTTTCTCTTTAGCCACTTGTTGGCATCCCGTAACGTATACGGATATGGGATGTTCAGGGTCTGACGGGAAATTTCTTTGTCATTAATATTGGCTACCATCGATTTGGCGTCAGACAGTCGCACTGGCCGTAAAATAAATCGTTTGGTTTTGATGACGTAGTTCATACTGAAAACTTTATTTCGCTAGATACTCCCTCAACGATTCCAACTGTCCGGTACTGCCCAACATCCCGTTCTTATGCACGATATATTTGGCGTACTCAGCCATGAACACCTTGCCGGGTTTGCGCAGGTCAAACACTTCCGGCTGGTCGCGGAACATTTCGCGGTGCACACGGCACCACACCAGTCGTCCGTCAGTATCGATGTTCACTTTAGTCACGCCCATGGCCGCCGCTTTTTTGAACTGCGTCTCATCCACGCCCTTGGCGCCTTTCATGGCACCGCCGGCCGCATTGATACGGTCAATCTCGTCCTTCGGTACGGAGCTGGACCCATGCATGACCAACGGGAAACCGGGCAATAATTTTTCGATGCCTTCGATCACCTCGAAATGCAGGCCTTGGGTGCCGGCAAACTTATACGCGCCATGGCTGGTACCGATAGCGCAGGCTAAACTGTCACAGCCGGTCTGTGCAACGAACTCTTTAGCTTCTTTTGGGTCAGTCAATTTAGCGTCGCTCTCTGCCACGCTGACATGCTCCTCCACGCCGCCGAGTTGACCCAACTCCGCCTCAACGGAGATCCCTTTGGCATGCGCAGTTTCCACTACCCGTTTTGTAGTTGCCACATTCTCGGCAAACGGCATGGCCGAGGCATCGATCATGACAGAACTGTAAAATCCGCTCGCGATGCAATCCATGCACGCCGCCTCATCACCGTGGTCCAAGTGGACAGCGAATATTGATTCTGGAAAAATTTCCTCCGCAGATTTTATCATCGCTTCCAATAACCGCTTGTCAGTATATTCCCGTGCACCTTTGGATAATTGGATTATGAATGGCGCCTGGCTGTCCAGGTTCCCCTGGAACAGTCCCATGATCTGCTCCGCATTATTTATATTGTACGCGCCGACGGCATACTGCTTATAGGCATGCTCAAATAGTTTTTTTGTGGTGACGATCATATTATTAAATTTAATGAATTATATTAATATGCCCGATCGATCAGACCGCTGACTTTTTCCATCTTGGCTGAAAACTCCTGCCGCGGCCGGCCGAAACAAAACCCGAGCTGTTCATACAGCGCAACTTCCTCGAGCTCGACCGTCCGCTGCTTGATGGCTTCGGCGATATCCATATAATGGATAGTGCCATGCTCATACCCCGTTACCGTCACGCCTACTACACCCTGCAGCATGAGGTAGAGCGCCGCCCCGCCGCACTCCATGCCGAAATTCGCATCAAAAGCCGAAGTGAATCCTGAGCGTACGATATGGCTCGGCACGATCGCCCGCACCTCTGGCAGATCATATTGGCCCTCTACGTACATGCCCTGATCCTTCATAAACCGTTTTATCTCGGGGTCTTCTTTCATGAGCTTTTTGATCTCCTGCACTACATACTTGCCAGCTCCCGAGAGTTTTTTATGGCCAAATGAATCCGTCCCGGACGACTCATCATATAGCTCCTTCCCGGATGCGTCCTTGATGCCCTCAGCCACGACAATAGTATACGTACCGGCTTTGACGTCACTTTCCGTGATCCGCTTCATGTACACCTTTTTCATATGGCGGTACAACTCATTGAATGCGACGGGAATCTCCGGAATCAGGATGGCGTCGCATTCGCCCGCCACGCCGCCACGGAATGCGGAATGTCCCGTGTACCGCCCGAATACCTCAATGACCATGATCCGGTTATGTGTGCGGCCGGTAGTTTTTAAATCACGGATGCACTCGGCAATACGGTTGATGGTCGAGTCGCCGCCGAGAGAATACGGCACCAGGTCCAGGTCCATGGTTTTCGGCACATGGATGCATTTGATGCCATGCTTTTCCAAATCAATAACTACACTGCCGGTATCATCGCCGCCGCTGATGATCAATCCTTCGATGTTGAATTTCTTTAACCCTTCCTTGATCCGCTCATATTTCTTGTTGTCATCGATTTTCGAAATTTTCACCCGCGAATGCCCGGCCTCGGACCCGGCCAGCCCGATACTGAACGTATCAAGCCGGGACGGTGTCAGCTCGACCAGCGAATCCAGATCGACAAGATTATACAGGCCAGCGTAACCGTTTGGGATGGCGTATGCCCGTATTCCCTTCCGGTTCGCCATCTGGGCAACGCCTTTTACGACAGCATTTAATCCGCCACAATCGCCGCCGCTGGTGATAATGCCGATGGTTTTCATACGTATATGTTTAGTAACTCTAGCGTCAAATCAGCCATGAAATCGTGACATAGAGGTATAGTAATGGTACGTTTTAAAAGCTTTTGCGTCAAGAATGACTAACGACATTTATAATAAAATATTTCATTTTACTATTTATCACAAACTGTGGATAACTCCCATTGCCAAGATATTGGCGGCATGATAACGTATCAACGTATTAACACACTGATATTCTACCCTCAAAATATTAACACTCTTTATCCTTTTACTACTATGCCAAAGAAAAA
>JBAYGJ010000051.1:0-6494 GCA_041666685.1 Patescibacteria group bacterium
AAAAAATGAAATAACCTTTGGGTCATACTGTTCCTGGCTGACCGCATAGAGATTATCGTGGTCTGCATTTTGTACGAGCCAAAATTCCTTCAGCCAGGGGGCTTGTCGGCGATATTCCAGCGCATCCTCGACAGGAACTTTTTTGTCATTGGTGCCATGAATGAACATCAGAGGGATTTGTTTCAACGCATCAAGTTGAATAATAGGATTAATATCGGTGAACCAAATCCCGGTTCGTAATCTGATGACCAGGACGACCAGCCAGCCGACCGGGAAATACGGGACTCCCTTGAAATAATCCCGCATGTTGCTGGCAATGACATTCTTGAATCTGGCAAAAGTTGAATTGATGACCATCGCCCTGATTTCCGGTATATCATGAGCCTTCAGCATGGCCACTACTCCGCCCATAGAGAAACCCAAAACTCCAAACCGAGACATGTCTATGTCTGTCCGTTTCTTTAAAAAATGAACTGCCGCCACCAGATCAAGATGTTCGCGTCCTCCAAACGTAATGTATTTGCCGGCACTCTCCCCCGATCCCCGAAAATCAAACATAAATACATTATAGCCGGCCTTATTCAGCGCATTCGCCTGCGGAAGCAACTGCTCCTTCGATCTGCCGAATCCATGCAGCAGGATAATTGTGGCGCCATTCGTACCTGGTATAAGGGCGCCAGCCAGACGGATACCATCCTCAGCCATGAACGTGACACGCTCCGGCAATAAGGAATATTTTTTCCACTCCTCAGGGAAAATCTCTCTCGGCCAGGTGATAATGCGTGTTGAAATGACCCAGGCCAGTCCCACCAGCAAAAAAACCAGAACCCCGAATCCAAGCAAAATATTAACAATCATAATATTTTTTTAGCCTAATTGCTCGTCAAGCGCCTGATTGACCAGCGCATCGGCTTCTTGATTTTTTTCCCTCGGAATATGCCGAAACGTCACCTTTTTGAATCCCTGCATCAGATTCCACGCTTTGACGAATAATACCCCCAAGCCTTTATCCTTCACTTTATACTCGCGATTCAATTGGCATACGACTAATTCGCTATCCAGGAAAAAATCCAGGGTCTCTGCCTGTAAATTCTTGGCCTGTTCCAGGCCTAAAATGACCGCCTGGTATTCCGCCTGGTTGTTTGTCGTTTCCCCGATATATTTTTTGTATGTACCAATAAGCTTTTTATCGCGGTACATCACTACCCCAATGCCAGCTGGCCCGGGATTCCCCCGCGCTCCCCCGTCAGTGTAAATTTCCAAATGTTTAGCGGTCATAGTATTACTGATATTTTAAATATCTTGCAGCTTTTAAAATTAATACACAACTTGCCGAATGAGTGATTTTACTTTCCATTACCATATGGATAGCTTCTGACAAAGGAACCTTAATAATATTCAAAGGTTCACTCTTATCTGGAGTCCATTCAACTTCATGGATATTTTTAGCGAGAAATAAATGATTCGGAGATTGTACGACTGTGGTAAATGGGTCAACAAAACCTAAATCTATCCATTCTTTCGCAATTAAACCCATCTCTTCCCTCAATTCCCTTTGCGCCGCTATGAGGGGCGTTTCATCATTTTCTATACCTCCACTCATAAGTTCAACTGATTCCCTTTCAATGCCGTATTTATATTCTTTAGTTAGATAAATTTCATTATCATCTGTTATGGCCACAACCGATGAGCCAGCCTTCATTTGTACAATTCCAAAAACTCCTTCTTTTCCGTCAGGCCTCAACACTGTATCTTCCCGCAATGAAATCCAATTATTGGAATATATTAACTTACTTTCGAGTTGCTGAAAAGGCCCCTTTTTGTTCATAAAGACATACTATTTATTTTAAGATCAACCAGCTTCAACTGTAATTCCCTGTTCCCATTCCACTCATTTACTGATAACTCATACACTGCGTCAATCATTACACCAATAGACAGTTTATCGGCCCATTTTTCGCTCAAACTAAATCCAATCATCTTCCTGGTCGTGGAATCCTGTTTCACTTGCAAACGTAAATGCTTGCCATCTTTACCGATCCGCCCGAAATCCAGGACTTCCAGCCCGAAGCTGGCGAATCGCGGTCGTTTATTCCCTTCGCCAAACGGCTCAAATTGCTCAAGCATTGAAACGAGCTCCCAGTTCGCCTGTTCCAGCCGAAGTGCCGAATCGATAAACAGCGATTTCACCAGCTGATCGGCGGAAATCTTTTCCGCCAATGAACTCATTTTCGATAAAAAATTTTCTAAGTTCGCTTTTGGCAAAGTGAAGCCGCAAGCGGCCGCATGCCCTCCGAATCTGTCCAAATATTCCCGCGATTCAGCCAAAGCTTTCGTAATGTCAAAACCGGGTATGGATCTCCCCGAACCGACTACTACACCGTCGCTCTCTCCCATGATCAGTACCGGCCGGCTGTATTCGTCCATCAGGCGGCCGGCGACCAAGCCGACTACTCCGGGCGACCATTTCGGTCCAATGGCAAAAAGGATTTTTTGTTTATCGACGGACGGAATTTGGCTCTTCGATTCCCCCACCATCTTTTCCGTCGTACGCTGCCTTTGCTGGTTAGTTTTTTCTAATGACTGGGCGATACCGATGCCGGCTGCTGCTTGGTCAGTAACTAACAGGTCAAATGCGGTGTTTGCGTGGCCAATACGCCCTGCCGCATTGAGCCTCGGTACTAATGAAAAACTTACTCCATTCGTATCTATGGTGGGCAAATTGACTCGTGAAGATTTTGCCAACTCGAGCAACCCCTGACGCCGGGTTTTCTTCAGGACTAATAAACCATATTTCACCAGCGTACGGTTCTCACCAAGCAATGGCACGCAATCGGCGATTGTACCGATAGCCACCAGATCCAAAAGCCACTTTTCATATCCATCGGAGATTTTTTCCTTATGCTCGGATCTTTTCGATGCTTCTGAGACCAACGCGCTGGCCAATTTAAATGACACTCCGGAACCAGACAAGTCATGGTATGGGTACGTTTCCCCGTCAATATGAGGATTAACGATCGCATAAGCGTCCGGCAGGTGTGGCGGCTGCTCATGATGGTCCGTCACAATGACATCAATGCCTTTCTGCTTCGCCAGTTCAATCTCCGGTTGACTGGAAATTCCACAATCAACCGTAATAATCAGTTTGGTGCCGTTTTTAGATAACTCGGATACTGTATTCTTATTCAGTCCATACCCCTCTGAAACACGGTGCGGAATATAGACGTCTACGTCGGCACCTAATGTCTTGAGCGTGGAAAAGGCAATCACTGTGGCGCTGACGCCGTCAGCGTCATAATCGCCATGTATGGTTATTTTTTCGTGTTTTTCCAGTGCGCTAAAAATACGGTCGACTGCCACCCTCATGTTCCTGAAAAGGTACGGATCATACACGTCCCGACTATAATCAGGATGTAAAAATTCGTCGATCTTTTCCTGTGAGGTCATCTGCCTGTTAAAAAGCAGCTGCAATACAATAGGCAGCATTTCAGGGAAAGCCCCAGAATTCTGATCAGTGACAGACTTGGCGATTTGCCATTTTTTTGTCATATGGTCAATTATAACATTATCCAGTCAAATAAAAAACTGACAGAAGATTGGTTCTGCTGTCAGTCTGGTAGTCGATCCACTACTATTTATACATTCTTTTTGGCTCGCGCCATGTAGCATGACAATCCGGACAACAGTACTCACCCTCACGACCTCCAATATGGACCTGGTAAGCGTTCGGGTGTCGACACGATTTTGATTTTCCGTGCCATACAACGATGCCGGATAATAAATTCGACAACCACTTAGGTGGAATGAACATATCCCTCCTTGGAATGTTGCTAATAACATATGCTATACCTTGCAATGAAAATGTCAATCCTGTGCAATCTTTTATGGCTAATATTACGATACATTAGAATCTAATAGATACAAAATAACTAGTGTATTTATCCATTTGTTGATGTTATACTATATCCATACTTAACCATATGGCAAAACAAACGCCGACTGGCCAGACAATTATTGAAGTAAAAAACATCACAAAAACCTACCATTTGGGCGAGGTTCGCGTGCCCGCCCTCACTGGCGTGTCCTTGGTTATCCAGCACGGAGAATTCATCATCATTACCGGACGCAATGGATCAGGGAAATCTACACTTTTGAGACAGCTTGGACTTTTGGACAATCCAGATCAGGGCAGCATCTTCCTGGAAAAAGTCGAAGTATCAAAAATCAGTGAAAAAGAACGGGCTAACATCCGTCTCAATAAATTAGGCTACATTTTTCAGGAATATGCCCTGATTGCGGAATTGACCGCTTTAGAAAACGTGATGTTGCCAGCCATGATGCTGCAGCCGATCAAGGCGATTCGACCCCGCGCCATTAGTCTCCTATCAAAGGTCGGCCTGGATAAAAAAATCAATAACCTTCCGCGTCAGCTTTCTGGCGGTGAACAGCAGAAAGTTGCCATTGCCCGAGCGCTTATCAACGAGCCGACAGTCCTGTTTGCCGACGAACCAACCGCCAACCTGGACTCAATTGCTGCCAAGGATGTTCTAACTGTTTTCAAAAAACTTAATCAGGAAGACGGTGTCACCATCGTTATGATCACCCACGAAGAGGAGGAAACGCTGTATGGACATCGAGTCATCAAACTGGCTGACGGCTTAATCGTATGAAATCAGAATATAAAATACCTTTTATTTTAGCCTGGAAACATATCATGAGGGCGAACAAATGGACGCTAAGCCTCATCATATTCTTCATGTCTATCGCCTTTATCAACATGATTTTTGTCCCTTCGCTCTTTAACGGAATCATTGACGGTTTCAACCAGCAAATTATCAACACGTCGACAGGCAATATTTTCATCACTCCCCGAGGTGGCCAGGATACTATTCCGGATAGCGACAACATAGTATCCGAAATTACCAAAATATCCGGCGTTGCCGCCGCCAGTGCAGAATTACTTGTTCCCGGTACATTGAACTACGAGGGCAAAAAGGGCTCCTGGACCATCAACGCCATCAACCCAGATGACGAAAAAATGGTTACCAACGTTTCCCAAAAAATGATCGAGGGAAGCTACCTGGACGTATCCGACATAGACCAGATCATACTGGGTCAAGGAATTGCAGGTACGGGCAATGACGAATCTAATTTCAGCCCATTTGATCTCCAGGGCGTAAAGGTTGGCGATACGATTTCAGTCACCTTCGGCGCCGTTTCCCATGAACTGACCGTAAAAGGTATCTTTAGGACAAAATTTGATTCGACGGACAATAACGCCTTCATCACTCAGGAAACTTTCAAAAAAATAAATCCCCAGTACGCCCACGAGGCGACAAAAATTATTGCAAAGATACATACTGAAGGCGAGGAAAATATAGTGATTGGCCGGCTTGATGCTTTGAACCTGCCGGGGAACATCTACAGTTGGGAGCAGGCCAGCAACCTCATGAATTCAGTCAGTGACAGCTTCATCAGCATAAACGTCATTTTATCCATCTTCGGAATACTTATTGCCGCTATTACTGTTTTTATCGTCATCTATATCGACATTTCTACCAGGCGGCAGGAGATCGGGATACTTCGCGCCATCGGCATCAAACCATATCTCATTCAGACAACCTATATCATCCTCTCGGCTATCTATAGTGTAGCCGGCGTTATGTTGGGTACCGGACTTTTTTTCGCCATTATTATCCCCTATTTCAATTTTCATCCGTTTGTCCTGCCGATCGCGGACGCCAAGCTATTGGTGGCGCCAGGAGATTTTATTGCCCGAATGGAAACGCTCATCTGGGTGGCCATCATCGCCGGGCTTATACCAGCCATCGTCATTACCCGGACCAAGCTGCTGCAGGCTATCTGGGGAAGTAAATAACCTATATGAAATCAGCAAACTGGACACAACTGCCTCGTCCACTCGTTTGCCTTGCCCCGATGGATGGCTATACAGACAGCGCCTATCGCAGGGTGTGTAAAAGCGTAAATCCAAACATAGTTGTTTTTACAGAATTTACATCGGCCGACGGTCTTCAGCATTCAGCGAAAAAACTTCAGGAAAAATTACGCCACGAACCGGACGAAAAGCCGATCATTGCCCAAATATTTGGTAAAAATGCCGAGGCATTTGCTGAAGCGGCGAAATACTGCGAAGAGCAAGGATTTGACGGCATTGATCTGAACATGGGCTGCCCGGCCAAAAAAGTCGTCAAATCAGAACACGGAGTTGCGCTGCGAAAAAAGCCCGACCTGGCCTTCCGACTTGTGGAAACCGTCGTCAAAGCCACAACATTGCCGATATCAGTCAAGACTCGCTTGGGCTGGGATTCCGACCAAGACCTGCTGGATTTTGCCAAAGGTGTCGAATCGTCAGGTGCGTCGCTCATTACCATTCATGGCCGAACCTACAAACAAGGCTTTGCCGATAATGCTGATTGGCAGCCGATTTACGAACTGAAAAAAAAGCTTGCCATACCTATTGTCGGAAATGGCGA
>JBAYGJ010000052.1:0-6410 GCA_041666685.1 Patescibacteria group bacterium
ACGTATCCTCCTTAAAGGATTTGAGGTTGATTTCAAATAACAAACAGTTTCATCCGTATGGTCAAAAGTGCTGCGGAAACGAAATACCTCATTAAGGAGCGACCCACGGAAAGCTCCTTAATTCGGGCGATTGGTCATAGGCTACTTGCCTCCTTTTAAGTTGTAAGGTTCAATTTTTTGTTTGAGAAAGAGTTGCTTTCCACTTTTTATTAATATAATAATCAATAATCCAAAGGATAATTAGTAGCCCAACAAATAAACCAAGATAAAGGAAAGGGGGCAAACGCCACACAAAGGTAAAAAAATAAATAAAGGCAATATAGAACAACCCAAAAACTGAACGAAAAAATATCAAGCGACCGACATTTTCATCTTTAAATTTTGCTTTTGACTTGAGTGAATAGTAGAATACGAGTAAAACCATCGCTGATCCCGCCAGTAAAAAAATTTCATTTGGCATAATTCTATCAATTAGAATTAATTCTGAGTGCAATTTTATAATAATTTATCATATCTAATTTAACTAAAAGAATATTTATATGTAATGGATAGCATTGTCCCGATAAAAATGACCAACCATGCAATAAGTGCTCCTTGGGCGTACTTTTTATACTTTCTGTCATTTAATGAGAATAATGCAACAAGAAAAATTACTCCGCTAAAAAGTGAGGGTATCATCTCAACGTACCGGCCATCTACAAACACTATTAATTGTCGAGCGATCTCCAGTACAGCGAATGCTGAAAAGGAATAGATGAATCCACGAATGCGCTCTCTTTCAAAGAATGGTTTTTTTAATATTTGATCCATTGTTATTTCACAGTTATAAATTTACTTTTTCTCCAAAGACAGCTCTTTATTGTATATATTTTTAAATACTTGAAAAATGGACATGAATAATGCAAACAACACAAGCATAATCACAACTCTGAATAAGCTATTTATAAATTTGTGATTTGAATTTAGTATTGTAAATGACACAAAAATTACCGTAAAAATAATTCGAAATAACTCTATAAATAAAACCTTAAGATATTTTACATCGAGATATTTCTTTATACTGAAAAACAATGCCACTAATGCAACAATTGAAAATGTAATTAATGCGATTTGGATATTCATTTATTGTAATTATTTATATTTTCTATATATCAATTCATTTTTTAGCATTAGATAATTCCTTTTTTACCAGACTTCACCACCCGCACGATTAGTGTTCCGAGGTAGCAAAAAAGAAAACTCTCCAGTACAGATAAAAAAGGAAGCAAGAGGAAGCCGGCTGGATCTGAGGTGCCTCTGACGAGCACTTCAGTAAGTTTAGTGACCGGCCGGAAGAGAAAGTAAACAGCCTTTCCCACAAACCGAAGACTTGGGCCAAAATCAATAAAAGAGAATACCGCAAAAAAAATACATATTAAAATTGTACAATAGTAAGTTATTCTGGATGGTTTAAAATTTATTTGCATAATATATTTTTTCATATTTCAATTATGTCACAATCTATAATTTTTATTATGGGGTGGGAGATGACGAGACCTCCCACCTTCTGACTGACGACACGGCTTAGCTGGTCCACATGCTAGTAAACCGTCATCATTACCGATGCCGACTTATTGTTGTTCTGTACAACCACAAAAAGGTAGGCAATGTCGACGCTTCCGCTGTACAAGGTCTTATAGGTGTACCACGGCGCACACCACCATGCGGTCCATTGATTCCATCCCGAACTGGCGTTGCGCCATGACGGCAGCATCAGGACCTCATAGTTCCAGACGATATTATTCTTGAACTTCAGTGTCTTGTACCCGACTTTGCGCGGATTATAGTACACCCACGCCTGGTCGCTGCTTTCCATGATAACGGCATACACCCATTCATTATCTTTCAGATAATAATTGGTGATACTGGCGCCTAATGCACTAGCGGCCGAAACCATCTGTCGTAGGTTAGCCTGATCCTCTGACGATATGCTACCGGTATTACCAAAATCGACCACCGGGTGAATGAGCTTATACTCTGTACCGTTGGGCAGAATAATTGCTCTGATCACATTATCGTCAGCTGAAGCGCTGACAGCCCCTTGCACATAGTCGATGATCGTGGTGTCGGACGTACCGATCACATTAGAAAAATCCTCCGGAAAATGTAAGACGCCATTTTTCACGAGACTTGCAGCGTTTACCGTTAGCTCAGGATTAACAACACCATTCGATAGTTTTTCGCCAGACTGTGAACAGCCGACGATCGGGACCACCATGACAGCCACCATGAACAGGGCTATCGCTCTAAAAACCGAATTCTGTGTTTTCACACAATACCTAACTTTCTCCCATATAAAACGGGATCTGAACTTTGACAAAACTGATTTACTTCGATTTCTTGATGGGTTTCGATTATCTCACTCCTCGACAACGCTCGGAGTGAAAACTTCGTTTTCAAAGGTCGACTTTAGATCAGGTATTGGGAGACCCACAAGAGAAAAATCCCACTACCTTGCCTTTGGCCAGCTTTGGTCCATCTGGATTACGTACCTCCTTTACTAACCCCGAGCGAGGATCGCTTCGCAGAAGCGAAACGAGTCGAGGGGTTACATTTTCAATGAGCTGGGTTGGTTTTGGTTTATTTTTTTATATGACTGTCACCTACTTATTCACAACTTTTTACCGATAGTTTTGGACTTATCCACCAGGTTTTGCGACGGCGATGGGTAGCGACGGCGCAACTGAACGGGCCAATCAACGGGGCTTGATTTTCACTTCTTTTGTTATGAGGTGCGACGGCGCTTTTCTGCTGTTTGCTCTCCGTTTCTACAGTAATTTTACCATTTTTTTGACTTGTTTTCTATCGTGTCAAATAAAAAATCCGGGTGGGTTCCCGGAAATATTTTCTGATGCCGTTATCTCTATGGATTCGCGATACTGTCCGGCGATGCGGTATGGTCACCGTATTCCAAACCTTCTGCGCCGACTTCCAGTGAATAGCTCATGTCATAAAATGTGTATGGCGCGGAGCCGATCGGCGTATACGAATACTCTATCCCTCCAGGTGCTGGATTAATCGGAATGACGCCGATGTATTTCGGGATGAGTGCGGACAGATCTTCCGGATACTCATTTTTCTCCGCCTTATACCCGTCAAGCGCGGTGCGGATTTTTTTTACATCCGAAAGGCGCTGGGCATCGCGCTGGCGGCCGAGTTCACGTTCAGCTTCGGTCATTTGCTGGGGCGGAACGGATGAAATGCCCCGGTTCGAGTCGATGTCTATATTCACGCTTTCTAAATTTTCATTGGCCGCATCATTTTCCTTATTCTTCTCCGCCCAGACGCTATACCCAAACAAACCAATAATAGCAATGCCGACGATGACCATCATCAGCGGTATCCTAAATTTGGTTTGGCCTTCCTGTTGTTCCGTCATGCTATAAAGTATAAATGAAATAAAAAAAGCTGTCGAGACGGTCCCGACAGCTCACTGTGATACAAAACTCCTTCAAAAATGTACGATCAGAACAGGTCGCCAGTCAGGGACCTGCGCTTCAGCTCATGGATCAACTCACTGACCGGACGTCCGTCATGGATTCGTCTGATGGTTCGGGCCAATATCGGCGCGACATCCAGCACGTTCACCTTGCTTGGCGGAGTGCCGTTAAACGCGACTGTATTGGTCGTAACCAGCTGGGTGATGGGTGATGCCTGGATCCGTTCAGATGCGCCATCAGATGCGATGAAGTGGGTCAAGAACGAATAGACACTCGCCGCACCGAGATTATGCAGCTGCTCTGCAGCGCCAATATTGGTGCTGCCCTTCAGGAGCTCATCATCCCACATGATACAGGCTTTCCCATCAAGTGAAGCCCTAAGTTCCTTGACCAGCGGATTCTCGGTATCATCAGGCCGATACTTATGGACAATGACCAGCTGGTCATTGTCGAATCCTAGGTCAGCCACGATCTTTTGGGCATCCTTGATCCGGCCGTCATCAGCCAGGGCGACCACCCAATTCTGCAGTTTGAGCTGCCTGATATACGAATAGAACAGCGGTGCGGCCGAGATGTGGTCAAACAGCCGGGGTTGGAAAAATCCCTGGATTTGCATGGAATGCAAGTCCATCGACAGCAGCCGGTCGGCACCAGCCATCTGAAGCAGGTCGGCTACCAACTTGGCCGTTATCGAGATGCGCCCTTCGCCCTTCTTGTCAGAACGGGGGTAAAAGTAGTATGGCATCACGACCGTTATACGGCTGGCCGAAGCACCTTTGAGCGCATCGATGATGATCAAGAGCTCCATCAGGTCCTTGTTGCAGAGCAGGCCGGCCACGTCAGGAATCCATCTGAGCATCTCAATCAGGCTCAAAGCGAGCTGCTTGGCGGGACTGGCCAGGCCGTCCACACTGGCCCGGAACATATCCAGAATCTGATTCCTGTCTGGCTTTGAGAGCTCGGTCAAGAAACGATTGTCGATATTCCCGCGGGCACCGCTCTGGAATACGAAAACGTCCGCTTCGCGAACGCTCTTGTCCACGACTACCTTGATATTTCCGTTGGAAAAATCCACAAAGCTGACTTCCTTCAACGGTCGTCCCAGGTAATCGCATACCCCTTGGGCCAGGGTCAGATTTGACCGGCCGCTGACCACCACTAACTCACCATACCTGGTCATACACTTGCCATCCTTTCTCCGTATGGTACTGATTATTATCAAAAATACGTTCTTTCTTTCTGTTTTTGCCAAGTCGTTCATCTTACCGCTTTTAGGAGAATTGCGTCAAATTATGAATTATTGCCTTCTATATATATAATAGGGTAGGATAATAGTGTTATTCTCAGCATGTCCAGGTGGTCCCTCGGCTGCCGCTCGGGATAAACTCCATCGGCATCCACGCCAGCCATACACACCCACCAAATGTGCCAAACAACCAATCTAATTTAACTATATTAATTTCCCGTGCCGAGATGGCGGAACTGGTATACGCGCCAGCCTTAGGAGCTGGTGGCCGCAAGGCCATGGAGGTTCGAGTCCTCTTCTCGGCATTGAGCAACGCGAAATGATGAGAAAGCACGCAAATGTTTTGCGTGCGTGAGGACGAGAAAGCCGGAGCGATGCGCGAGTTTCCCGAGCTTATCGAGGGAAGGCGAGCGCCACGAGGCGGGGTCGACCGCAATTGCCGTCAGGCAATTGACGGGTGACCGACTCACATCAACAGTACCCTTAATTACTATATACATAGTATGAGTATTGAAAACGGACAGAGACCCCCAGACTCCGTGCAGGAAACCAAACAATATTCCCCTGAAAAGGTTACATTTGATGAGAAGAACTTCACCCTCCTCCTCGACCTGGACAAGGCCGCCATTGAACTGGAAAAAATCCAGCCGCAGGCAGATTCCACTGGGCTGGCCCAGAAGGACGAATTCCATATCACCGCAATAGGGTTTAAGGGCGGTGCAGAAATAAAAAAATCACTCAAAGCGCTGGACGAAACGGCCAGACAGACAAAAATCCATCAACTACAGTCACTCATCGATTCCACGGACTGGCACTATACTATCGAGCCCCAACAACTCCACATTGCCAAGGATTATCCAGTAGACCCGAAGAAACCGGACGACCAGCCAGAACACCGCGAATCTTTCATCCAACTGGTAAATGTACCGGCGATGGAAAGTTTTTATTCCCAACTCAACGGGCTGCTGGGTACAGCTATTGAAGTCCCACCCTCACATATCACGTTATTTACCGGCGGCAACAAACCGGAAAGCGCCAAACAAGGCATAGGCATCAATACAAAGGCTGACTTGGAAAAATTAAATCCCCAACCCATTAATACATAATTTATGGGCAGTACCATCGAACTCAACGACACACTCCAACTAACTTCCGACCAGGGTTTCCCGGCAGAACTGAATCTGGAAAAGCATCTGGCTCAGCCTTACCGTGCCGATAGCATCAAGGATAAGACTTTCCAGTTCCACAACAAACCCGGTATCCGGCAGTACCATCTTCCGCCTGTACGAAATTTCTTGGTAGAAAACCGGGATGGTAAATGGATTTACTGGGGATTGGTACATATAATTGAAACGCATCTTGATTACGTAAGCAAAACCACTTCCGGCTCATTCAAAATCATCTATATCAACACGCCGGAAGAAATGAAAATAGCGCACCATCTCATTGACCAAAACAATGACACAAACTACTTCGCCTAACATCTCACCACAGCCGAAAGTCGGCGTCGGCGTTGCCATTCTGAAAAACAATCAAGTGCTATTAGGCTTGCGCAAAGGGAAACACGAAGACGGTACCTGGGGATTGCCAGGCGGCAGTCTGGAATATAATGAGGAACTCGAGGATTGTGCAGTGCGGGAGACTAAAGAAGAATGCGGCGTGACCATAAAAAACATACGGCGCGG
>JBAYGJ010000053.1:0-6284 GCA_041666685.1 Patescibacteria group bacterium
GAATCCAACGTATCCGATTTGCGGTCCTTTGACTAGGGCTGTCCGACATGGTATGATTCACATTTGAAAAAATCCCAATATGCTTCTGGCGAATATTAGCCCATTTTAGCATTAATTCTACCCATATTTCCGAAACTCTCAAAAGAATTTTCCTGAAGAGTCTGATGGCGATTTTGGAGGTACTCATTTCCATCGGCCGCGGTTTGGGCTTTTTTTTCATGTTCATGTTTGGCAAGCCGATACTGGCGGTCAGCTCGTTCATTTTCCGATATGTACTCGTGCCCCTGTACAGTGTATACCGGTACCTAAAAATGAAAGGCTCAGTCATATTTGCCCCGGCAAAAAACAAGATCATTTATCCATTATTGACTCGCTCCACCATTCACGTCCTGATGGGTATCATCGTGGTCGGAGTCATAGCAAACAATGTTTTCATCAAACAAACGCGGGCTGAGGAGTTCGGCCAGGGAACGATCATAGCGACCGTGACGACAAATCCGGATGATGTCGATATTACCGAAACAGCCCTGATCAGCCCCCAAAAAACAGCTAAGCATTACCAAGGTACCAGCCTGGCCAGCGAGGAGGAGCAAGCGGTAGCCGGCATCGGCGACGGAACGGACGGGGGCGATACTACTGCAATCACGTCCCAAACCAACAATGCCGTGATCAAGCCCGATATCGCCTCGACAACCCTAGGCGACCGGCCTCGGGAAAGCGTCGCCTATTACATGATCGAGGGTGGCGACACCATCAGTACGATTGCTGAAAAATTTGGCATATCCACCAACACCCTGCTCTGGGAAAACAAATTGGGCCCGAGAGACCTCATCAAACCGGGTGACAAGTTGACAATCTTACCCTCAAGCGGCGTATCGCACCAGGTAAAAAAGGGCGATACGATCGCAAAAATTGCCTCACGATACAGTGTTTCCCCGGATACAGTCATCGAATACAACAAACTCGCCAACACAGATGATATTGAACAGGATGAAATACTTATTATTCCCGGAGGCCAGATGCCCGAGGAAGTCATCCCCATCGCACCGAAATCAAATACCTCGTTGGGCAGCTCATCTATCTTCAACATCCCGGCGCCCAGCCGCGTAGCCTCCAGTGCCCGGCTGCTGTGGCCGACACCAAGCCATAAAATAAACCAATATTATAAAGGCCGTATCCATACCGGCGTCGACATCGATGGGACGTATTCCTCTCCATTGTATGCTGCTGACGACGGGCGCGTCGAATATGCCAACAAAGACAGGAGCGGATACGGCCTACACGTAGTGATAAACCACGGTGGCGGGGTCAAAACACTCTATGGACATGCCAGCAAGCTTTTCGTAAAAGTCGGCGATTCTGTGAAACGAGGGCAGACTATCGCCATGATGGGCTGCACCGGCCGATGCACTGGTACGCATATACATTTCGAGGTTCGCATCAATGGCGCTATAGTCAACCCGCTGTCATACCTATAAAAAATTGGCACGTAAAAAAACCTCCAGCCGAAGCGGCGGCCGGATTTTGAAATTTATTTTTTCAGCAAGCGCCTGATCTTCTCGATAATCTCATCAATGGTGAAATTCGACTTGATCAGATAATCGTCGGCGCCAAGCGTGCGGCCCTTCTCAATGTCGGTTTCCTGACCGAGATTCGAGAGCAGGATGATTGGTGTCTTAGCAACGACAGACTGGGCATTGGTCCGGACTCGTTTCAATATCTCAAAACCATCGATACCGGGCAGGATGATGTCCAACAGGATGATATCTGGATGGGTGGAAATCGCCTTTTCGGATCCGCCAGGTCCGTCAATAGCCGTATCGACCTCAAAATTTTCCTTCAATAATTTTGTCACCAGCAGATCACGCAAAAACTGGTCGTCTTCAATGATGAGTACTTTCGCCTCTGGGGTGCCATTTTTTGGTTTTGCCGAATACTGGCTCGTCATGACACTGGCCTCCGCCGTCCCGGCCTGTTGCAGCCGGCCTAAGACGCTGTTTACCTTACTGACCACCTCTTCCGGGGTGAACTGCGCCTTGATGATGTAATCCTTCGCCCCCAGGTCGATAGCCTTATCGATTTCGACTGGCTGACCAGAGTTGGAAATTATAATTACAGGCGGCATTTTAGTTTTCCCAAACTTTTTTTGCAAGGCTTCGAGCACCTCGTAACCGTTCAGTTTCGGCATGACGATATCCAGCAAAATGACATCTGGAATAATCTGGTCAATTATTGTAAGTCCTGCCTCGCCATCACCGGCCGAAAACACCTGATAATTTTCTTTTTGGAGTTTTTTTGTCAGCACGTCAACGAGGATAGCTTCATCTTCAATGATGATTACTTTTTTTTGCGGGATGGTCATATATTATTAGGTTTATTTATTTGATTATCATGCGGCAATGATTGCCGGCGGTAGATGACGAACAGGAAAATTACCAGGTATGACATCAGTGACAAAATGTCGGAAATATACACGATTATCGGGGTTTCAGCGGTATAATAAGTATACGCTGTCACTATTAAAAGCGCCAGTCCGATCGATAATCCAATGGAGCGGTTATGGACAACCGGATCCTTAGACCGATGCCCCTGCCAGTAAAAAAATACGGCACTGGGGAAAAGGACTCCAGTAAAAATCAAAGTGCTGAGAATACTGACTACCGGGTGGATGTCCCAGTCAGTCATGCTGTTTACTGGATTGTACGTCGGGTGGTTGAAAAAAATAATATTTAATGCAATAGCGATTATTGACACGGCTACCACCGCGAAGAATACCGGCCGCACCCATTGGCGGCGGAGAAAAAATACCGAAACTTTTGCGAAATATGCGACACTCCCGTATAAAAATGCCTGAGCCAATACGAAACCGATGCCCAATACAAATGAATTTTCCGGCACGACCAGTCGTGGCACGGAGAAAAGAAAATATGAGAACACCAAAGACGTATACCCCTGGGCAAAATACAACAGCACTGAATTATTGCGGTCCAGCCGCCACGAACGGTACAGTTGGTAGGCACAGACGGCGCAAATAAGGCTATTGGCCAAATCTATTAATGGTGTGATGGGCAGGTTCATGTGGATTAAATACTTTTCATAAATTTCTCATATTGGGTATTTTCAGCCATGCTCAAATGCAGCGGCAGGGCGAAATAAAACGTCGACCCCCGGCCTTCCACACTGTCAAACCAGGCGGTCCCATGATGGTTTTCTATGATATTTCGGACGATAAACAGTCCGAGCCCGGATCCGTCTGTCTGCATCCTAATGACATTGTCCGCCCGGAAAAATTTTGAAAAAATCCGGCCCTGCTCATGTGATGGGATGCCCACTCCCGTGTCGGCCACGCTAAAAATAACCTGGCTCCCGTCAGACTTGACGGCCACAGTCACTTTGCCGCCAGTCGGCGTATACTTCACCGCGTTATCGATGAGATTCTGCAGGACGAGGCGTATTTTCTGCGAGTCAATATACACCCGCGGCAGAAGTTGTATCGGTTTCTTATATTCAAACTTAATCTCTTTTTTCTTAATCGTATTGTACATTTCCTGGATCACATTATCGACCAGTTCGGTGAGCGACGTGTGGACAAATCGGTATTGGAATCGGCCTTCCTCAATGCGCGAAACATTCAGCAAATCATTAATCAGCTGGATCATCCGTTCATTGGTCTGGTAGCCCTTATTGAGAAGATCTGCCTGCTGAGGATTCAGCGGGCCCATATCGCCATCCAAAATCATGCGCAACACCCATTTGGTGGCTGATAGCGGGGTCCGCATCTGATGGGAAGCGACTGAGATGAACTCAGTCTTCATCTGGTCGACTTCCTTCAGCCGGCGGTTGACCTGGGAATAAATCTTGTTCAGTCTGGCCAGTTCCTGGTTAGATTTCAATAATTCCAGCTCGACGGTCTGCAAACTGCGGACAACATAGCCGCTCCGGTAGCTGGAAATGCCCATAAGCGTGATCATGGTCATGGACACCATGAATATATAAATTTTATTTAGATATAGCGGCTGGGCAATAACGATCGTCGAAGCGTGCGGCAGAATGCCATGATACTCCAGGATTACCATGCCGATAAGCATGCCTCCGCCGAATACGAGATTCAGAGGTGCGGCAACGCCGCTGAAATGGACGTTGGTCCCGACCAGCTGGAGCAAATAGAGGGCCAGAAAAATACTTTCAACGCCGCCAGTCGCATGGACGATGACCGAAATGACGACCATATCCAAAAACACGCCCAAGTACGGCCAGAACTTCGGAAAATTAACGGTGCGGTACACGAGACTGGACGTCAGATTGAAAATGAATCCGATCGTTGCTGCAATCAGGACCCCGATCAAGTCAAACTGAAAACCGACCTCATAGCCGACCACGGCAATGATGGATACGGAAATGATCATGATATACCGTACCGCTACTGACCAGCGCAGACGTTTCAGCTTCTCCTCCTCACCGAGGCGGAGAATATTTTCGGTTTGTGCAATGGCCAGCTCGTCTTTAAGTTTAGACTGCTCCTCCATCTGTTGTTTATTTTTATGTTATGTATATATTTTAGCACATTTTATGAAAAAAATCAAGTCCCGGGCTGATTTTCTTACTTGTTCCCAAACTTCAATAAAAATGAATGTAAAAAAATACCACCCAGTACACGGGTGGTACGCAGACGAAAAAACGAAAGGGCGGCTAGGCCGTTTGTTCGATCAGGTGCGATTTGACGGTCAGATAACCGATCAGAATCATGGACACTGGACAGATGACGGCGACAATCATGACGCCAGGCCAGTTCACGGATGTGTTTGGCAACTGATCGACCAGTCCGGCCGCAAGGATGAATAAACAGAACGTTATCCCCGCTGACCAAAACTGGAATGTACGCACTTTGTGCGACTTCCACAAATCAGTCACTGACGCCATGCGACAATTCTCATTTTCCAGCTGCCCCTGGGGGATGACAAAACTGAGCATCACCAGGATGAGGCATGTGCTGGCCACGATGAGCCGGGCCAACCCCCAATTCATGGAAAGATAGCTGAGATACGTAGAGCCAACCACAATGAGAACGCCGGCTATCAATTTCCACCGGCTAACCAGGTAAAACAACAAGAACATAACCAGCATGACGATGCACAGCATCAGCAGCGCCCAACCAGTCGGTAAGTAGGGATCTTCCTCATACTCACCGAAGTACTCGGACAGGTTTTCTTGGGATTCCATTGGACCCTCCTTGATCTAAAGTCAATGTACAATTCACATATACTACCACTCTACGCCCGATAAATATTCCATGTCAACCGGCCTGCGCCCGGAACTGAAGCGCTTCGGCAATATGTTCTGCCTGTATAGTGTCCGCATCAGCCAAATCGGCGATTGTCCGCGCAACTTTCAAAATTCGGTGGTACCCCCTGGCTGACAGATAAAACTGGTTGACCGCCTGCTTGAGCAGGATTTGAGCATCGGGAGCGGTCCGGCAATACTGATCAACTTGCCTGACGGACATTTCCGCATTGACTATCAGGCCCGTACCGCTAAAACGTTTTGTCTGGCAAGTACGTGCGCCCTGGACCCGTTGGCGCACAACAGCTGACGGCTCGCCTGGTGGAGATTCGACCAGTTTCTGGTATTCCTGGCGCGGTACCGTGATGTGGATATCAATCCGGTCCAGGAGCGGACCGGATATTTTTTTCTGGTACTTCATGATGCTCATGGCGCTGCAGGCACAGGACTGGTGAGGGTCATTTAGATACCCGCAGGGGCAGGGATTGCGTGCCGCGATAAGCGTAAAACGAGCAGGAAATTGGACCGAACCGGATGCGCGCGAGACTGTAATGATTCCATCCTCCAACGGCTGCCGCAGGCTTTCCAGTGTCTGGCGGGGGAACTCTGAGAACTCATCCAAAAACAGAACTCCCCGATGGGCCAAGGAAATTTCTCCTGGATGGGGCCAGCTCCCTCCACCCACGAGAGCAACTGACGAGGTGGTGTGATGAGGTGCTCGAAAGGGACGCTGCCGGATGACAGACGAATCTTTCGACAGCCGGCCGGCGACGGAATATATCTTGGTCACCTCAAGTGATTCTCCCAGATCCATCATCGGCAATATGCTCGGCACAGTTCTGGCTAATAGCGTCTTGCCTGATCCCGGAGAACCGGTCATCAGGACATTGTGGCCCCCGGCAGCAGCGATTTCCAGGGCGCGTTTGGCCTGCTCCTGACCGCGGATAAATGAAAAATCCATCACCTCCATCATGGTATTGGAACTACACAGCCGCTTTTTTTTA
>JBAYGJ010000054.1:0-6220 GCA_041666685.1 Patescibacteria group bacterium
CAAAGCAAGAACACCTTACTATTCGAAGGCGTCCTTACTTTGAGCCGTGCAGGGATCGAACCTGCGACACCCTGCTTAAAAGGCAGGTGCTCTACCAACTGAGCTAACGGCCCGTACATGATATTTTTCTTGAAGCATATCTATTGCCCGACCAACCCCGACGTACTGTCGGGGCTCCGACCTAAGCGTCGGAGCTGCCTGCACCGAGCGAGGTCGAGGGGAGCTAACGGCCCAAATCGTTTTGGGATAATGGAATACTATCAAAATCCTTATAATTATGCAATAGAACGTGATATGCCTTGACAGAACTACATAAATGCGTTATTATGATTGGCTTAGTTCTTTGATAGCGTCATTTTGGGCAGATATTGCAGAAATCAGCTGTCTGGTATATACTTTAGTCAGGTAATATATTAATATATGAGTTTATCAGGCGGTGGAATCTTTGTCCTTATACTATTGATGGCCTTCGGCGCATTTTTCTATTTTTATACCAAAAAGAAGTTTTAATAAATCATCTTATATCGAAAGGGGGTGTACTATGAACAAAAAAATCTTAATTGCGGTGGCTTCTCTTGCGGTGGTGGCTTTGCCATTTGTCGCATCAGCCGTTACCGTAGACGCGGGTCTCGGATCCACGCTGGGCCTCGGAACTGCTGACCTCGAATCAACAGTTATCAAGATCATCCAGTGGGTTTTAGGATTCCTCGGTTTGATTGCCGTTGTAATCATTCTCTATGGTGGTTTCGTTTGGATGACTGCTGCTGGCAATGAAGAGAAGGTCTCTACTGCCAAGAAGATTATTGGTGCTGCGGTAGTCGGTATGATCGTCATTTTGCTAGCTTGGGCGATCGTCACCTTCGTCATCAACCAGTCAAACAAGGTAATTACATAAATTCCCAGATTGGTATCGTTTTTTTACGGTACTTTTCTGAACGATTATATACGCAGAAGCGGCTCAATAATGGGCCGTTTTTGCTTTGTCGGATCTGGCCATCGTGAATAAGATGCTGTCTTGGTGGAATTGGGGGAAAATGTTATAATATCTGCATATCATATGCCAATAGTCAGAATATCGGAGGTAGGTACATATGTCGGCCAAACGGTTACCATCCAAGGCTGGCTGGCGAATATTCGCTCCAGCGGAAAGATTGTATTTTGGCAGTTGCGCGACGGATCAGCTGGTCTGCTCCAATGCGTGATTACCCCGCAGGGCGTCGCGGCAGGTGAGTTTGACCTGGCAAAAGCGTCCACGTTGGAGTCGTCCGTTGCGGTTACTGGAACAGTCAAGGCGGAACCTCGCTCCCCGGGCGGTTTTGAGCTTGGAGTGACCGGGCTTTCCGTCGTCCAAAAAGCCCAGGAGTACCCGATCGGCAAAAAGGAACATGGGCCGGATTTCCTGCTTGATAACCGGCACTTGTGGCTGCGATCCCCCCGCCAGTCGGCGATTTTGCGCATTCGAGACACCATTATTTGGGCGTTCCGGGAATTTTTCCGCAACGAAGGGTTTGTCATGACTGACACTCCCATCCTGACGCCGACCTCATGCGAGGGGACGACGACGTTGTTTAAAACGGATTATTTCGGCGAACCGGCTTATCTGTCACAGTCCGGCCAGCTATATCTGGAAGCGTTATGCATGTCACTGGGCAAAGTCTATGATTTCGGGCCGACGTTCCGGGCGGAAAAATCCAAGACCCGGCGGCACCTGACTGAATTTTGGATGCTGGATGCGGAAATGGCCTATACTGACCTGGACCAGAGCATGGTAGTCCAGGAAAACATGGTGATGTATGTCATTGCAAAAGTACTGGCTGAGCGCCGGCCGGAATTAGCCCTGCTGGAGCGTGATGTATCACCACTGGAAAAAGTGCAGTCGCCGTTTATCCGGATGACGTACGATGAAGCGCTGAAGAAACTCAAGGATTTGGGGTCTGATATCGAATGGGGGACTGACCTGGGCAATGACGATGAGACTATTTTGACCAAGGCGTTTGACCGCCCGATTTTCATTACCCGCTATCCGGTAGCCATCAAAGCTTTTTACATGAAGCCGGATCCGGCCAATCCTGAGGTTGCATTGTGCGCGGACCTGCTGGCGCCAGAAGGTTATGGAGAAGTCATCGGCGGGTCACAGCGCATTGATGATTTGGCATTACTTGAGCAAAGGCTCACGGAGCATAAGCTGAAGCGTTCGGATTTTGAATGGTACCTGGATCTGCGCCGATATGGTTCAGTGCCTCATTCCGGCTTCGGGATTGGACTGGAGCGGACCGTGACCTGGATCTGCGGCCTGGACCATGTGCGTGAAACAATCCCATTCCCCCGGCTCATCAACCGTTTACGTCCGTAAACGCATGACACACCAACAGGACCAGCGGGGTGTCGGCATGCAGGCAATTATCCTTTTTGGCACATTGGCACTGGCCGTTGTTCTGCTCAACGGGATTGCCATCAACGTAAAACAGAACGAAAGGGCGCAGAGCGGCAAAAGCACGGCAAGAGGGTACTGCGGACAGCCCTATGAGAAATTGCCGGCGGAATGTTCGATTACGGAAGTCTATTCGTGCGGTACACATTACCTATTAAAAAATAATTGTCTCGGAACCGGCGAAGTCGTGCTTGCGGCCAATGGCGCATTCCAGGCGTGGTGCGGGTACACTGCGCTGGATGGTACGCCAGTGAGCTGTCAGTCGTATTGGCTTGATAGTCAGGGGAATGATTGCCGGTTAACTAATAATTTATGCAAAAAATAATGGACACAAAAGACCAGCGGGGCATTACGACGTTTTGGGGCATTTCCATCATCCTGATGGTCGTCGTCGTCGTCGTATTTGTGTTCTATATACTGTATTTTTTCTGGATAGAAAATCCCGTACCCACATCCGAAATCACAATTGTCCGGGCAGTCAGGCACCAGTCAGTCTCGATCCCGTCGTCAGTGGATACGAGCGGATGGGAAACATACGAAAATGCGTCGTACCGCATTTCATTCAAATATCCGGACCCGTTGACCATCAACGAAGATGAGATTTCTTACGGTACAACGCCTGGCAATCTAGTCGTTTTGTTGCAGGATACTACTGAAAAATTCAATATGAGGGTTTTCCCATCACAAGCAGAAGAAGCAGTGCCGGCCGCTTTCCAGCGCATCACTGGCATTGACCCGTCCGCATACCAGTCATTTACTGAGAAGCTAAACGGCGAAGAGGCGACCATCTACCGTCAGAAAGCCGGGACGCTGAACAATGACCGGATCTATTTCATCCACGGAAAGTACTTTTTTGAAGCGCCTTATAATACATATTCCGTGATGATACTCTCCACATTCAAATTTTTATGAAGCCACGAGGATTTACCCACATTGTTATAGCTGTATTAATTTCCGTCATGGCTATTGGCTTGGCTGGTTTGGCATGGTGGTATAGTCAGCATGAAGATAAAGGCATTAGCACGTTTGACGATGGGCCGGCGTTTATTAGTGAGCCATTATCAAATATAACAAATCCCAACACCAATTCCGCGACGAATGGGAATACGAATTCTACCGTCGATACCACCGGGTGGAAGACGTATACTGACGGAACCATCGGAGTTTCATTTAAATATTCGAATCAATATACGGTTAGCAACAGAGATCTTACTCCGGAAACTGGACGTGCCACTCAAATTAGATTTTTAACTTCATCGGGCGACGAAAGATTTAATCTGAATTATAGTACTTCTGATTACACTCGGGGTGCTTCTACATGGATAACTGAAAGGACTGGTAACATTACATCAGAGAACATGGCTGGTTTTTGTACGGCAACGTTACCCTTGAATATTGTAAAAAAGTATTGCCAGATTGGAAAACTCAATGGTAAGAATTATGCAAAGATTTTTTCCGAAGTGGATGCTTTAGATGGTGAAAATGTTTTAGGATTTTATGAGTTGTATTTTTTTGAAACTGGGGTTCAGGATTACCCAGTAGGAGTTATATCAATGGAATTTCCTTTAGTAAATCAATACCAAAAGACAGCCAATAATGTCTGGATAGGTTTACCGCTAAAAAATACTTCAGCGATTGATTTAGTCTATAATAATTTAAACAACAGAACAGCGGATGCCGAAACTAATAACGCGCTACAAGAGTTTGATACTATTATTTCTACCTTTAATTTCACCAATTAAATAACATGAAACGCATTTACGTCAAAGAAACAACTAATAATTTTTTATAAATATATTTAATCCTATGAAATCTCAAAAAGGTTTCGTCCCCATTGTCATCGCCGCATTGATCGCCGTGTTAGCGATCGGCTTCACTGTAACAGCGGTAGTTTATGAATCTAAAAAGAGCGAGGAAACAAAGACTAACATCAATACGGTTACTAATATAAATATCGCAGTTGTGAATGAAAATATTAATGCAGTTGTTAACACAAATACCGTGGTAGTAAATGGAAATTCAAATACTAATTCTGACGCCACTGCCGAGTGGAAGACGTATACGAATGATCAATATAGTTATGGAATGCGATACCCAAGCGATTGGAAAGTAAGAGAAAATGAAGCACCTTATGGCAACAATCTTGGGCATCAAACATTACTTTATACCGATGCAGTACCAAATAATCCCTCTGAGAGTAATGTGTTGTCAAAGTTTTATGTTGATATTTTCTCCAAATCAGGCAATGAAACAGCCGAGGAGGGGTACAGAAGGGTTACAACCAATGATATTTCTGGTTTACAAAAGGAACAGGTAAATATTGATGGTGCCTCCGCCTTTTATTATAAATCAATCCCTAGTTTTGCCGGAAATAATGCAGTTGTTGTGATTTATGGCAACTATCTCTACTTCATTGGCAATAATGGAAATATTAGTGATTTACAGTTTATGCAGATACTAAGGACATTTCATTTTTAAAAAAATCATGCCCCGCATTTACGTCAAAGACACAGTCAATCACATCGATAAAAAAGTCCGCCTCAACGGCTGGGTGGAGGTAATTAATAATGTATAATGAAAAATTTCTAAAATTATGAAACGGTTTTTTATAAAAGAAACGGTTAATAATATCGGTAACAAAGTCCGTCTTGATGGATGGGTACAAGTTACAAGGCGATTAGGAAAGATGGTGTTTGTTGAGTTGCGTGATGTTACCGGACTAGTTCAAGTTGTTTTTACGCCGGACAAGGTTGAAGTTCTTGAAACGGCAAAAAAGTTACGACCGGAATTTGTAGTTGAGATTATCGGAACGGTGGCCAAACGACCGGAGAAGTTAGTAAATAAAGAACAGGCGACCGGTTCTGTGGAAATCCAGGCCGAAGAATTGAAAATCTTGGCAGAAGCGAAAACGCCGCCATTTGAAATCGTTGAGACAGAAAAAGAGGATGCTGGGGAGGAATTGCGGTTCAAATACCGCTACCTGGACCTGCGCCGGGCCAAGAACCAGAAAACAATTATCATCCGTTCTAAACTGGTGAAGTATATGCGCGATTTCCTGCATAAAGAGGGCTTTATCGAGGTAGAGACGCCTATCCTAGCCAAATCCACGCCAGAGGGCGCCAGGGACTACCTGGTGCCATCCAGGGCCTATCCAGGCCGGTTTTACGCCCTGCCGCAGTCTCCCCAGCAGTACAAGCAGATGCTGATGGTGGCAGGTTTTGACCGGTATTTCCAGATCGCCCCGTGCTTCCGGGATGAGGATGCGCGTGCTGACCGGGCGCCGGACCAGTTCTTTCAATTGGATATTGAAATGTCTTTCGTCGAGCAGGAAGAGATTCTTGACCTGATAGAAAAACTATACACCTCGATGATCAAGGAACTGTTCCCGGAAAAGAAAATTACCTTCTCGCCGTGGCCGAGGATTCCGCATGCGGAAGCAATCGCTAAGTACAATAGCGATAAACCTGATTTACGTAAAGACAAGAATGATCCAAATGAATTAGCATTCGCCTTTATTGTTGACTGGCCATTCTTTGAATCTGAGAAAAAAGATGGCAAGTATATTGCCAACCATCATATCTTTACTGCACCGCATACAGAAGACATTGGATTGTTGCAAACAGATCCAGGTAAAGTCCGTTCATGGCAGCATGATATCGCGTTGAACGGCTACGAGGTGGCAGGCGGCAGTATCCGTTCGACTGACCCAAAGGTGATGGAAAAAGTAATGGAATTGGTCGGCGTGAGCAACGAGGAGGCGAAGAAGCAGTTCGGCCACATGATGGAAGC
>JBAYGJ010000055.1:0-6135 GCA_041666685.1 Patescibacteria group bacterium
ACTTTTGAAATGTTGCATTTGATACACGGATAGTTCGGATCAAACTTGAAGTTCTCTTGTAAATCAATATGAAGTTCTTTTGAGAATCTCCTTGCAAGATCGGATAATTGTGTGGATGTATAAAAGACGGCGGTTACGTTTCTACTGGGGTTCGCATCTCGATATTGGAAAACTGTTCCAAAGAACTGAAATATGTGTTTTTCATAGATTGTCTTGAATTTAGACCAGTTCTTGCACTGAATCACAATAAAATTATTTCCTTTTTGACATATCAAATCCCTACCCAGATCTTCAAAACCTTTAAAGATTCCAACATATTCGACATCAAAACCTTGCTGTTCGTAAACATAGCCAACAAACCGTTCATACATACGACCTATGAGCCATTTTGACTTGGGTCGTTTCCAATATCTATCGAGCGCCATTTGATTTCGAATGGCTGTTGGCAGTTTTCTAAACTCTTCCTTGGTTAAGTACTGTCTTGCGGGATCAAGCTGTTCCTCTTCGGAATATTCGCGATACAATTCTGTATCATTTGCGTCAACAACATCATTCTTTAGATCAATCAAGAAAGGTGCAATTGATTCGTAGTACTCGATAATTGCCTGCGTTTGCTTCGCTACAAGCTCTGCTGCTCTCCGTCTTTGTGATTCATTTTTAACAACTTCTGATGCCTTGTAAGCAGGGTGTTTCTTATCTGCAAGAGACTGCGATGTTTTGTTATCAATTAACGTTTGGTACTCCTGAATTGCAGTGAGAAGTGTTGGGTACCCAGCACTTTTTTCGATCAAGGATTGTTTCCAAAGATGCTCACTCTTGCTAGTTAAATCTAACACTTGCTTGAGATAATCTAGTTGTTTCTTATATTCTTCTGTAAGTTCCTTATATGTGCTATATGAAGCCGTAAGGATGATGAGAATGATTCCTAGTATCCAGACATATTTAAAAAGGAATAGCCAGAAACCGAACATGGCCAATGCTACCGCGTGGAGTAGCAGATTATATAGGAATTTCTTAACGTATTTTGTAGCCATTGGGCGGTTGTTTAATCTAACAGAGTAATTATCTAACAATTACTTGCCAGCGTCTACAGTAGACAATCTCTGATATTTACTGGATTGCAACTGATCCATCGACAGCTATTAAGGTTGTCCACAGTGCAAGATAAGCAATTGATTGTTCTTTAAAGATTTATCACCTGTCAATACCCGTTCGCGGGTGGTTGGCTCCGCGAGTCGGATTCGAATCCCTCACTCCGCTCGGGACTTACAGCCGACAATCTATACCGTCAACTTATATATAAAATCCCTCCTCCTGGCTCCGCGGCTCGGATTCGAACCGAGAACCTACCGGTTAACAGCCGGTTGCTCTACCATTGAGCTACCGCGGAACGCAGCCAGGAGGAGGGATTCTATTAAATTATTGAGGACGACATTGCTCTACCATTAAGCTACCGCGGAGGCAACCACTTTTTTGAATCAATAATCCCTCAGCTTCTTCATCCCGGAATGATCCTCAATTTTTTCCAATGCCTTTGCTTCAATTTGCCGGATGCGCTCGCGTGTCACGCCGAATTCCTGACCGACTTCCTCCAAGGTATGAGATACGCCGTCCGAAAGGCCAAATCGCATTTCCAATATTTTCTGTTCACGGGCTGATAATTCACGGATAATATCCTGGACATGGTCCCGAAGCAATTGCATGGCCGCGACCCGGTCAGGAGTAATGGTTTTCACATCTTCAATGAAATCACCCAATACCGAATCCTCGTCATCGCTGTCCCCGACAGAAGTCTCCAACGAAACCGTGTCCTGTGATATTTTCATAATATGGTGGATCTTGTCAACCGGCTCACCCATTTCCGCGGCGATTTCCTCTGGTAATGGTTCACGGCCGAGATCCTGGATCAACTGACGCTCCACCTGCTGAAATCGGTTGATGGTTTCAACCATATGCACCGGAATGCGGATAGTACGGGATTGGTCGGCCAGCGCACGGGTGATGGCCTGCCGGATCCACCAAGTCGCATAGGTAGAAAATTTATACCCTTTCCGGTAATCAAATTTTTCAACTGCGCGAAACAGGCCGATATTGCCCTCCTGGATGAGATCCAACAGCGACAATGATCGCCCGGTAAATTTCTTGGCAATGGAGACGACCAAGCGCAAATTAGCCTCAACTAATTTACGCTGTGCTTCAACGTCATTGCGCTCTTTGCGTTTGGCCAGCTGGAGCTCCTCTTCAGTGGATAACAGTGAAACCTTGCCGATTTCACGCAAATACATCTGGATGGAATCATTGGAAATGTCCGACAAATCAAGCCGGCGCTTGTCGACCGCCTTCTTGCCTTTTACGGGCGTTTCAATCGGCGTCTGTTCACCTAAAATATTCCCGGAAGATTCCACCACCTGGATGCCGGAACCCTCGAGCCGGTCCAAAAAATTATCATAGTCTTCGACATATTCCTCAAGTTCCGGAAAGCCGTACAGTATCTCAGTTTCGGTGATAAACCCGCGGGCATGTGCCTTGCTAAAAAGTCGGTCAAGCTTAGCTGGATCCAGCGTAGGCTTAACAACCGGCTTGGTGACAGCCGGCTTAGTCTTCTTTAGTTTTTTCCCGGTCCGATGCGCCCCTGTTTTTGGTGGCCGAGCAACCTTTTTTACTTTTTGTTTCTTTTTCTTAACCATATCTAAGAAACGTGCGTTAGTTAAAAACTATTATTCTTCCAGGCGTTGTAATTCTGAGGCTAACTCAGAAAACTTATGGCCCTGGGCTTCAGCCTCGACTGTATCGCCTTTTGACTCGGCTTGGCGCATAGACCGCTCAATACTCTTCAGTTCAGCCTGGACGTGGCGTTTTTTTAGTTCACGAATACCAATCCGAACCTCCACATCAAGGACATCGGGGTCCGGATCTGGAAAATCATGGGTCGCCCGGAGTGATAAAATTTCCGCATAGGTTAGGGAATTTTTATCCTCTTCCGGGAGGGCTTTTACGAACGTTTCGTAGTCAAAAGTCTGCTTCTCAGTATAAAAGACAATGAGCCTTTTGTAAAGGTTTTGCAGCTTGACATCCGTAAGATACTCTAGCGGCAACTGATCAACTATTTTGGGCAGTAACGACGGGAACTGCATAGCCATGCCGACAAGCGATTCGCCGATGGTCGTGAATCGGTCGCGCAATTGGGCTGAGGGCGGCAGTTCGGCAGCACTCGCACCCGGCCTGACCTTCACCTTATTCAGCGTATCCCGCAGGACATCCTCAGGCACATTGAGGGCAGTTGATAATTTTTGCAGGTAATGTGTCTGTTCGATCCGGTCCGCTAATTTTGCGATCACCCCGAGCAGCGTCTTGGCGGCCGACTTCTTGTCTTCAACCTTTTTGAGATTCACCTTACCTAATACTGACGTAAAATAATAATCCATAACCGACTGTGCCCCGGTAATCGCCTGCCGCCACAACTCGGCTCCTTTTTTTACCAGTTCATCTGGATCTTTGGCCCCGGCAATCCGTATAACTTTTGTGTTCATCTCCTCCTGCCAAGCTACCTCTATCCCGCGCCGGCTGGCCGTATCACCGGCAATATCCTGGTCAAAAGCGAAGGCCACATTGGTGGTCATGCGTTTGATCAATTTCACCTGCCCAAGGGTCAGGGCAGTACCCGATGATGCTACGACATTTTCCACGCCAGCCTGATGGGAGGCGATGCAATCCATATACCCTTCAACCACGACGGCTAGCTTCTCCTGCTTGATAGCCTGCTTGGCCAGATCATACCCGTATAAAATATAGCTCTTATCATATATTAATGTTTGGGGCGAATTGACGTACTTCGCGGCTTCCGCTTTTTCCGGTCCGAGCCAGCGCCCGCCAAATCCGACGATGGTGCCATGCGGGTCCCTCACCGGGAACACTAGCCTGTTCCGGAACCGGTCATAATACCCGGAACCGCGCTCTTTCTTGACCGTCAGGCCAGCCAGAAAAATATCCTCTTCGGCGAATCCCTTTTTGATCAAAAAATCATGCAGCGTCTCCCAGGCATCCGGCGCAAAACCAATCATCCAGGTTTCAACAGTATCATCCTTCACCTGCCTTTTTTTCAAGTAATCCCTCACTGGCTGGGCTTTTGGGTGATCGATAAGAATTTTATGATAAAACTCCGCCGCATACCGACAGATGTCCTGCAACTTTGTCTTTTGATTATTCAATGCGGGGTCACGGTACTGGAGCTCGACGCCGGCTTTCTTGGCCAGGACGCGAAGTGCTTCCGGGAACTCCAGACCTTCCATTTTCATAACAAAGGAAAAAATATCCCCGCCTTCACCGCAGCCAAAACAGTGCCAGATCTGCTTGTCACGAGAGACCATGAAAGACGGCGTCTTCTCGTGGTGGAATGGGCAGTTCGCCTTAAAATTATTGGTGCCGGCCGGCTTGATCTGGATGTACTCCTGGACTAGGTCGACCACGTCCACTTTTGATTTTATCTCTTCAATGTTATCTGTGGGCATAGGTTAATTACTGATTATACGTACCCATTTGATGAACTCTGCCAGAAAATTCTCCCTCCTTGCTTTCAAATCAGGGTTTAGCGATGCTATCAATTCCTGCTTTTTACTCGATATGTCCACCCCTTCCCAGCGCCTGATAATTTTATCAAATGCCAACGGTGTTGATGTTTCCCCGTCCCAATCTGCTGGGAATACCTTGAAACCATATGGTTTCAAGATTTGACTAAACGTTACGTCAACATCAAGATATGTTCCGTCTTCCCTTTTTACCTGTAAATAATTATGCCCATGCTCCCATTCACCGCTAGTAAGTATATTTTTTAAATGATGTGGATACAGGATCAATTGATCTCCCCAATGGAAGGTGCAGACAACAGGCCTACTCACAATCCCCAACTCATCATAACATGCTTTAAGCACTGCATGTTTACCTGTGCATGTTCCTGTTTTTTTTGTAATTAAAACCTCTTCTATTGTTCGGCCTTCACCCCAGGGAATATCGGCAACGAGTTTGGAAATTCTGACGAATTGCTGAAGTTTACTAAAATTACTGATACCGCTGTCTGTTATGAATTTTCTTACCACTTTGATATTATCTGTTGGCATACTATATATCTGGATACTAAAAAGTACCTCAGCATCTATTCAGTTATTCAAACACGATGACAATTTGCCTACCACTCCTGGAAATCTGGCGGTACTTCTTCCCCGATGTCTTCCATCATTTTCCCCTCGATCTCTTTTCCAGAATCGTCAAACTCCCGGCTGCGGTACAGGATATGTTCGCCATTTGCACCGGTAAAATTCACTTTAAGAGTCCGGAACGGGACCAATTGCTTTCCGTCAACCCCATCCACCCAATGTTGTCCGGTTGCTTCCCGGGTTTTTTTTGTAATCCGTCCCTTTTGTTCGACCGAATGTTTAGTTTCCCAGGTTTCGCCGGCTTTTTCCCCTTCCGTTGTCCGGCCAGATTCCATGGTCAATTGGCCGTCAGTAACCGTGCTGGTCTTTTCCCAACCATTAACCTGATGAATATCATGGCCAACTTCTTTCACTCGTTTGGTCTTTCCGTCATCCACTTCTACTGTGCGCAAATCTTCATATATAGACTTAACGGAATCGGTATTGACCCCTTTTTCGTCATGATACTTAATAACACGTTCCATGCTTTGGTTGGCGGGCAAGCCTTCAGCCACCCAGCCGCTTGATCGTCCATCTTCGTATGCGGTCGGTTTTGTCGTAACATTTTTAAACTCAGGATTTTCTAAAAAACTTCTCCCAGGCAATTCATTCACTGGTTCAACATTGGATTGTATAGCTTTCTTTGCATCAATCCCTGTCTCGGCCTCTGGGTTATAACCCGGTATTTCTCCCATAATAATAAAATTACTAATTATTAAATCTACCCAAAAATTACCACTTTATGTCCTATTTGGCAAGGGATATTAGGCCTTAAGTGGAGGTGCGCCCAAAAACTTATCCGATTTGAAAATCTTACGGTTATTCTTGCCCGAAGTCACACGTTTGATGACCATCAGCTTTACCGGCTTCTTGCTGATGTTCACCAGCGTATGTGCATCGTGGTCAGTTTCGATCATGTCGCCTGTTTGGACAATTTTTTTGTGCA
>JBAYGJ010000056.1:0-5873 GCA_041666685.1 Patescibacteria group bacterium
TGATGATTTTTTCAAAACTCGCCTTGAACTACTTTTATTTGATCCAACTAAAGATCATGATGAGTATTTAAAATACCTTCATACAGTTAGGTCGGAGAAGAATGAAGCAATTTATTCTCCACTTTACCTACTGAGAAATGAAATCTTTGAATTAAAATGTAGAAAGCAGTGGTTTCCGGCGATGTTATTAAGTCATATTGCAATTGATGGGATCGCTAAATACTTTTTAGATAATAAACACGGGTTGTTTTATAAAGAGTTCATGGGCTTGACCAAGGTACAATCACTGGCTCATCGTGCTTATAGAAATGCAAGGGAACACAATTTTGGTCAGTTATCGAATCATTTAAATAGGCATTGGAAAGAATTAATCTTCAGAAATTTAATTGCAAAAACCCCACAAGATAAGATCCCTGAAGAAGAAATGAAAGTCATTTTTAGGATAGCTGAACGAGACAATCCAGAGACCGCTGAGATTTCACTGGTTGATTCAGGTAAGGAAAAGTATTTTAGGGTTATCTTTTCATTAAATGCTGTAAACTTTCTTGATGATTTTGATCGTGGCTGTACTAAGTTAAAGGGTCAAATTCAAATTGATGGAAGTATGCAAGAAAAATTGATGGATGATTTAACCGAGGACAATTGGATGAGGGTTAGTTAATATGGAAATAAATAATTTTAAACAACTCATTCAGAATATCGTCCAGCGGGGGACGGAGCTGAAAAACAAGCATACGACCGATACGAACGCGGTGGTGAATTATTCCTGCATTTTTACGCACTCTGACCAGGAATACCAGCTGTTGGACACGGAGGCGCAGAGCCTGGGGTCAGAGGTGAAGAGTACGGAGATGGGCAAGGTGTACCTGTTGCATGAGGCGATAGAGACGGTGGCCGGGCCATTGCGGATCGTGAAGGTGCGGAAACCCGATCCCAAACGGCCCGAGCAGGGGGATGCGGATTTCACATTGGCGGACTACCAGGCGTTCAAAAAAGCCCACCTGAATGAACCGGGATATAAGCTGATCACCAGGCCGGAGATGGAGATGATTGAACTTGCAGATAAGGATTTTGATGTGCTGGCGTATTTTTCGCATCCGACACTCGCCGAGGTGCTGGGGATGGAGTTGGTGAAATAATACCTGTCGTTTCGACCGACCCCGAGTTGCGGCGAGGGGGAGTGGAGAAACCATCATGCGGTTGGTAAAAGGTACAAATTTCATAATGATTTCTCGACTTCGCTCGAAATGACAAGAAAAAGAAAGACGGGCGGAACGATCGAAATGACAATTATAAAATGTTATTTATGCAAAGCAATAAATCAAAAGTAGACGTATATCACGGATTAGACGGCATCAAGACCGTGTTTAACGATATTGTGGCGACAAAAAAAGAGCTGGTCGGCTGGGGCGCGACGGACCGGGCGCGTGAGCTGCTGCCGGAGTTTACCGATGACTACATCCGCCAGCGCGAACAGCACAATGTCCATGCCAGGCAGTTGGCGGTGGAAGGACGCGGCGTGCTACAGACCGAATGGTCAAAATTCAAATACATTCCCAAGGAATATTCCAGTCCGGCGACAACCTTAATTTATGGCAACACTGTGGCGCTGATGATGTGGTTTTCCGAGCCGGTGGTCAGTATCAGGATACGGGACGCGAAGATCGCCGAATCCTACCGCCACCATTTTGAATTCTTGTGGGGGACCAAGCTGTTCAGCGCGGAAGAGATCCTGGCCAGCCAGGTGGTAAAACAGGAAATAAGCCATATTTTTGGCAATCAGCCTATTTCGATAATTGATCGAAAGTCTTCGCGGATTATTAGATTGAAAAATGAATCGGCTGCCGACATCACGAGAATCATTTTATTGCCGCCAGGCGGCAGTACAGCCGGGGAGTATTCCGGTGAGCTGGCTGATCACGATAAATTCAGTCCGCATCCTGAGGCATTATCCGCGAAAATAACCGTACTGGGCGGAGTGGCGCCGGGCCGTTCAGGATTCAGGAAAATTGACCGGGCCATCAAGTTTGCCTATTATACGAAGCGCGATGTCGAATTGGGGCGGAAAGAATTTTTCAAAGAGCAGTACAAATCATCACATACGCCGCCGTTTAGCGTAGTGAAGCCCGACGGATTCGGGTTCTGGCACAACATCAGCAATACCAGCAATGAGTGGGTACTGTTGGTTTTGGAAAAACAATTGGCTGCGCTAATACCTTTGGGTACAGGAAAAATCATTAAGTCGTTACCCGGAGATCAGCAAGCTAAGATGCTTACGCTGGTGAAAGACATCCAAGAAAAAGGTGATAAGATTTTTGTGAATAATGACAACCCGCTGCGGGAACTAGGCGGAATAAAACCGGATGCACTGGCCCGTTTGTTCGTGGCCATGCTGAATGTCCCTGACCATGCAAACCACGAGCCTTGCACTGCAGTCGCTCTACTCTTGAAGCTGGCGAAAGGCAGCAGGCAGGTGGTCAAAGTTGAATGTCAGGCAGCATTAGAAAGCAACGGAGCGCCGGCGTTTTACCTCAAGGAGATTATCAAAAAGCTGAAGTAATACAGGAGCGGGCCGAGCTTGCCCTGAGCGAAGCCGAACGGGTGCCCGCGACGGTTTCAAAAAGCGCTCGGAGGATAATATAATACCAACCATGGAAACGCAAATGAAAAAACCGAATATATTCAAACGGTGGATCGTCAGCGCGATGATCGGACTGGGGAACGGCATGGGCATGCTGGGCAAGGACCCGAAGAAGCAGGACGGAAATACCATCCCGGCGAGTGATGACATCGGACCTGACCAGGACCACGGGGAAAAAGAACGTCATGTCGACGTCAGGTAGGCCTTGCGGAGAAGCCCAAAAGAGAGTAAAATATACCACTAACAGCCGCCAATCAATAATGCAACCATATGATTAAAAAACACGGCAAAAAGATCAGCGAACAGGAGCTCCGCGACCGGGTGATGAATGCCGGCACCAGCTGGCACCACCACTGCCTGTCGCCGGAATGCTATGTGAACGATACCGGAGAGGAGATCATCCTGCTCGAGGAGCGTGAGGAAATGTATTACTGCGCGAGCACCAAGGAATTGCGCGAGGAGCTGGAGAATCACGCGTATAAACTGACCAATCCCCGCAAGGGCAGACGGAAGCCGATCAAGCATGAGGCTCTGGACCTGGCGAGGCAGTATTCGAAAAAAGGGACGCGCTGGCATTTCCATATCGCCACACCGAACTGTTTTTTGGCCATGTCAGAACGGTATACGCTGATCGTGGAGAATGACGAGAGCCGGGCCAAACATGAGTGGCCGTTTGAGGAGAAACCCGTGGAGCTGGTCCGGGCAATCGACGACTATTACCTGGGGCGGAAGTAATGGTTCTGTTTTATTGAAAAATAAAAAACCCCTCAGTAGTACTCCCTTCAATTTCATTCAGGGGTATTACTCGGGGCTTTGCCGGTGCAGATACGCCGGAATAACTGGCAATGTCTGTAAATGTTCAGGCTTTGTGCGCCGGATATCCGAGGGCCTGGATAGCGGCCAGGTCGGATTCGTCGCCGCCGATGATGTCGAAAGTCAGGCTGTATTCGCCCTCTTGCATCAGTTGGGGCTCGATCGGGCGCTGGGTGAGGACGGCCAAGTTGTGGGCCAGATCCCGGTTCTTGTCGCCTAAGAGGCGGGTGTCAATGCGGATTTTCAAGCAATGCCTCCAGTTGTTTCAGCTGATCATTTCGATCGGATAGCCCTTGGCCTTCAGTGCGGCAACTTCCTCAGCAGTGCCATCGGTGATGATGAGGTGGACCCAGCTACTGGCGTGCGGCTGGTCGGTACAACGGACTACCACTTTAGGAATGTTATTTGCGACGACTGTCACGGGATCACCGGCCATTCCTTTCGGCATCACCCTGAATTTGTTGACACGGACTTTCATATAGTGCCTCCTGTGAAAGAGCTTAAGGATCAATATTTCAAACAACCTTATCATTAATGCGAATAATCGTCAATAACTGCTTTTATGGATTTAGTAAGGTTTAACCGGGCGATCAGTGCAGCCAGCCACATGCACCGCCACCAGAAATATAATTCTGACAATGATACGCCGTTCATCGCGCATCCGTTTTTCGTGGCCAGCGTACTGCAGGAGTACGGGTTTGACGAGGATACGGTCATCGCCGGCCTGCTCCATGACGCGGTGGAGGATACGGACATGACGCTCGAGGAGGTACGGGTCCAGTTCGGCGCGAGCGTCGCCAGGCTGGTGGAAGAAGTGACATTTGACCAGACCAAAGCCTGGGCAGACCGACAGCATGAAGCGCAGGTGCGGCTGCAGACGGTGAGTGCTGAGGCGAAAGCCATCAAGACCGCGGATTTCCTCCATCACCTGATATTATGCAATGACCAGCTGGACCAGGGGAGCGCGACGGTGAACCAGCATGAACCGCAGGAATACATCTGGAAATATTCGGAGCTGATCGCCGCCGTGGGAACGGGCTGGAGCCATCCGCTGCTGGCAGAGGCGAAAAAGTACTTTGAGATATTCAAGCAAAAAGCCGGGAAATAAAAATCTCGCCTTACGGGGCGAGATGGGGCGCATGAAGCGATGAAACGGCTCAGTCGGTCGGAAGTCCTAGCCCAAACCGCATGCCAGAGAGGTCGCCGAGATGGCTGACGATTGTGGCGCCATTTGCGTCAACAATGACTGAATGTTCCTGATCGCTCGGCATGAGCACTACCGAATGGGTTGTGACCTGCTCTTTCGTGACGGTCAGCGGTCCAGCGTCAGTGCTGATAGTGACAATTCGGTTATCAGCGGTCCAGCTGACCAGTTTGTACGTACCTACTTCCATGGTTTCCCTCCTGTGAGAAAGTACAAAAGGTATTGGCTTTTATATCAGCCTAAACCCTCATGGACTGGTTGTCAATAAAAAAAGACCCGTGAACGGGTCCTTGAGAGGGCGGTGGATCATTTCCGGTCGGGCAGTGTGGACGGTGGTGTGTCAGTTTTGTCCGGTTTACCGAGACCTGACAGTATCCGGCCCAGCCAGAGCATACCGCCGACTGCAGCCAGTAGGGCCAGTATGATCAGATAAGAATCTTTCGAGAGACTGATGTCCATAGGTACCTCCATGGGGAAAGAGCGAACTTTGCTGTCAGTGTACTCCGGCACGTGTTAACGTCAAGAACGAATATATCTTTAACCAATAATCCGAAATAATATGACAGACCAGCCAAAGCAACAGCAGATCAACATAAAAATGGACGATGCCACAATGAAAGGCGTCTATGCCAACGCCATGGGCGTGTCTCACACCAAGGAGGAATTCACCATGGATTTCATGAACGTATACCCGTTCCAGCATTCCGGCATCGTGACCAGCCGCGTTATCACGTCCCCGGGGCACATGAAACGCATTTACCTGGCGCTGCAGGATAATATCAAGAAATACGAGACCCAGTTCGGCACGATCACTCAGGCCGCCGCCCCGTCCGACGGGGAAATCGGTTTCAAGACGGCATAAAAAAAGCCGCCCCATATTTCAGGAACGGCAAGCATGATTGCGGGATCGCCGGCTCAGGCAGCGTAATTCCTAGCGTAACGCTTGATGAGCTCCAGTTCGATGGCCGGATCGATGTAAGTGGAACGGGGAGAGAAGTCTTCTTCTCTCGCGTCCTCCAACGGGATCCAGAGATTGAACGGTTGCTTGGTCACGATCACGCCGAGGGTAACGCGCCCTTCGAAAGTGCTCGTGCACATTATCGGCAAAGTTTTCCAGCGCGCCTGTTCGTGAAGTTTCGCCATGACGAATGCTTCAGTAATCATGAATATCCTCCTGCTAAAAGATCTTTCAATTGAACTCCGTCAACATTAGCA
>JBAYGJ010000057.1:0-5274 GCA_041666685.1 Patescibacteria group bacterium
AAGGAGATCAATGAAGCGTATCAGGTACTCTCGAACCCCCAGAAACGCCAGCAATATGACCAGTACGGCCAGACGTTTGACCAGGCGCAGCGGCAGGGCGGTTTCGGCGGCGGTGCCGGAGGTTTTTCGTGGGATGATTTCGCGCGGGCTGGCGGAGGCGGCGGGTTTCAGGGGCAGAACGCCAACTTCGATTTTGGCGACCTGGGTGACGTTTTCGGGGACCTGTTCGGTTTCGGTGGAGGGTCGCGTTCGCGCCGCGGGCAGCGTGCCCGCCAGGGAGGAGACATCCAGACGGAAATGAACATTGATTTCCGCGATGCCGTATTCGGGGTGGAAAAACTCGTTGATTTGTATAAATTATCGACCTGCGACCACTGCCATGGCAATGGCGCCGAGCCGGGGACAAAGATAGAAACCTGTCCGACCTGTGCCGGCTCAGGCCAGGTCCGGCAGGTCCAGCAGACAATTCTCGGCGCTTTCCAGTCCGTCGGTGTGTGCCCGACCTGTCAGGGCGAAGGGAAAAAAGCATCAAAGAAATGCAAGGAGTGCGGCGGCAGCGGCCGCGTCAAGGCGACCGAGAAGATTAAGGTCCAGATACCGGCTGGGATATCCGAGGGTGAAACCATCCGTCTGTCCGGCAAAGGTGAGGCCGGGACGCACGGTTCGGCAGCCGGGGATTTATATATTACGATGCGGGTGAAATCCGACCCTGATTTCAAGCGGGAGGGTGATAATATTATGTCTGAAATAGCAGTTACATTTTCCCAGGCCGCATTGGGCACCAAAGTGCCGATCGTTACGCTAGACGGAGAGGTGATGCTGCACGTACCGTCCGGCACTCAGTCCGGCAAAGTGTTCAAGCTGAATGATAAGGGAGTCCCTCATCTGCGGTCGCGCGGCCGCGGTGACCACCTGGTCACCGTCACGGTCGTGACGCCGCCCCACCTTTCGCGAGAACAGAAGAAGCTGTTGGAAGAGCTGCAGCAGTCGGGCCTGTAAATTCTAACGGTTGACAAACCCTTATCACCGGCGTAAGATTGGCGCTAGTCCTTTTTATATTACCGTTGGGAGGTATGTTTGGAGAAGATCGAACGGTTGATCATAGACAAGGTTATTGCCGACTATCCTGACGAATGCCAGGTTTCCAGCCTTCACGGAGGCAAGTACCGCGGCATTGTTCTGGTCACCAAGGCCGGATTCCACCACGGTCATGCGCTGTATGTCATGGTCGAAGACGCGACGGGAGCACTCCATGTCGGATTCCATCCGATGAATGCGGAGCTGACCGAGGAGCAGGTGATTGAGCAGGTCCGTTCTCTGGCTGACCAGGATATTCATGGCAGGCATTTCAACCTGATTTTCCAGCGGGCACCGACTGTGGGCATCATTGAAAAGGGCAAGTTTTTGGTCGGCCTTCTGAGGAAGGGCGAATCAATACTGTGCCAGACCGATGTCGGGCAATTTTTTATCAGGGAAATCGGCAGGATCATTGTCTTGCACAAAAAAACGCCGGGGAGCTAGTTTGCTGCCCGGTTTTTATTAGCCCTTGAAAAAATCGCATATTTGTGATATACTGAATGCAGAGATAATAAAAACACCAACAAAAGCATATGATACCTGTCGCTTGGGCAGCCGAGATGACAAACACCGCGGCCCAATCAGCAAATTTCATGCAGAACATCGATTGGACCCGGCCGACCTGGGATTTATTCATAATCCTCTTTTTTATCGTGGCGGCGTTTTTGTACGGCCTGTCGCTTGGGCGCGACCGGATCATCACCATTCTGGTGAGCATCTACATGTCGCTGGCCATTGTTGAACATACGCCATTTTTAAAATCTGAATCATTCCAGCATTCTATCAATAATGTCACGAGCCAATTTTTTGTGTTCCAGATATCGGCCTTTGTATTCCTGTTTATTATTTTATTCCTCATCATCAGCCGGTCAGCATTGATCAAGACTATCGCTTCATCAGATAAATCCGGACCGTGGTGGCAGGTGTTCGTTTTCAGCATCCTGCATGTCGGCCTGCTGGTTAGTATTATATTGTCCTATTTGCCCCAAGATGCAGTTAATAGCGTTTTAGCGCCTCTGACACGCCAGGTGTTTACGACAGATGTAGCACAGTCGGTCTGGATTGTCGGTCCAGTATTAGCCATGTTGGTTTTCAAAGGCGGCGCCTCGGAAAAAAAGAAACGTCAGTATACGGAGGAAGTTGAGTAAAAAGTATGGATAACCAAATTGACTCACCAATTTCCCAGCCAGTCGTGAGTAAGAAAAGGCGGTGGCTTTGGGTCGTGGTCAGTGTTTTATGTTTAGTAGTCATATTAGTTGCTGTATTTTATATCTACCTCTATCTTTTTACCGATATAACAAAAACTGGCGGATTAGAAACTATCCAGGGTCTCTATAAATTTAAATGTGAACAAACTGCCCAGCACGTGTTTGAGCGCTGGGGGTCGGGTGGTCAATATTGTTTCCCCAAATCTTCGGAAGCCGGTAAGACATGCGCGCATGACAGTGATTGTAACGGGGGCGCTTGTCGGATCCCATCTGACAAGATTGTGATCGGAGGAATCAATGGTAGTAATTCGAGCGTCACCGTAGACACTGGCACCTGCAGTGACGCAGATTACAGTTCATCAGTATGGTCTGAAGGTACTTATAAATTTCCCGGGTGCACCATTGATCAAGGATGTAGGTTGGTGGATTAAGGAATCGTGCCTCGTATGAGTGATGATGTTCTTCGTAGGCAGCGCTTTGGAAAAGAAAAAGAGGCAGTATACCGAAGAGGTGGAATAAAAAAATGAAGGGACGCCTTCGGCTCGTCCTTCCTGTGGATCAGGACTTCGTCTTCATCTGCTCCCTTTCTTAGGCGTCTCGCCCAGGACTTTATAGCACGTGGCTCGGCGGTTTTTATTTTTTTACCACGGAGCCAGCCGGTGTATCGTCTACCTTAAATCCAGCTTCTTCGATTTTTTTGCGTAGGTCGTCCGATTTTACCCAGTTTTTTTCCTTACGCGCCAGTTCACGTTCGGCCACAAGTGCTTTAATTTCCTCAGGCACAATGATGGGCTTTGCTTCACTCAGCTTCAGGCCCAATACCTCGTCAAACTTCAGAAGTGAGGCTTTTTTTGCGGCAGAGGGATTGTCGGATTTCAATAAGTCCCAGACAATAGCCAGGCCTTTTGGCGAGTTGAAATCGTCAGCCAACGCATCGGCGAAAGCTAACTCGAATTTTTCTATACCTTTTTTGCCCGGTTCGCCAAGGCCGGCCGCGATGGCCACTAAGTTCTCATAGGCATTTTGCGCCGCCTGTAATGCTGCCCAGGTGAAATTTATTTTTGACCGGTACTGTGCCCCCAGGCACAAATAACGGAATGCCAGTGGGGCGAAGTTTTTGCCTACCACATCATGCAAGGTATATGACGTCCCTGCTGATTTAGCCATCTTGCTTCCGTCGACCGTGAGGTGCTCGTTATGCAGCCAGTACCTGACAAACGGTTTGCCGGTGGCAGCTTCGGACTGGGCAATTTCATTTGTATGGTGGACGGGAACGTGTTCGATGCCGCCCATATGCAAGTCAATGGTGTCGGCTAAATATTTTTGGGACATGACGGAGCATTCGATATGCCAGCCGGGAAACCCTTCACCGTCCTGGACCAGGATTGAGTGGAATGGTGACGGCCAGGTCTGGAGGGCATTTTTATGTGTGCCGGCTTTGAAAAACCACAGCGCAAAATCAGCCGGGTGCCGTTTGGATGGGTCATGAACTTGGCCTTTACCGGCCTCAGTGATATTAGCGTCCATTTTCTGATGGGACAGGCGGTTATATTCTTTAGCTTTTGTCACGTCGAAATAGACGGCCAGGTCGGTTTCGTACGCGAATCCTTTTTTCAGCAAGCCAGCCACCATGTCTTGGATTTCCCTGATTTGTTCGCTGGCGCGGGGACGGATGTCAGGCAGTCTGACATTCAGCAAGTCCAGGTCATGGTTAAAAATGTCGATGTACTTCTGGGCAACCGCTTGCGGTGTAATATGATCGCGCCGGGCGCCTTTCTCCAGTTTGTCCTCACCCTCGTCCTGGTCGCTGGTCAGGTGGCCGACATCAGTATAGTTGCGGACCATCTTCACTTTATAACCAAAATATTCCAGTGTGCGCACGACGATGTCGGCAGCCATATTCGCCCGCATATTGCCCAGATGCTGGGTCCAGTACACCGTCGGCCCGCAATGGTAAAACGTCACCCGTTTGTCATGCAGGGGTTTGAATTCTTCTTTTTTGCGGGTCAATGTGTTGAATATTTGAAGCATAGGTGATTACATTGTAGCGTTTTTCAGCAATTTTTTCAAATAAAAAAAGCCGCTAGGCGGCATATATTAGTAACGTTGAATTTATTCCGATTGGGGAACTGTTTTTTTCTTTGAATGTAACAAACGTACTGCCTCTGTGAGTTTCGTTAACGCACGCCGCGTTTGTTTGAGATGGGCCAGGAATTCCTTAGGGTCTGGTTTGACCGGATTGGATTGTTTGTTGTTTTCGTTCATATTCAAATTGTTCAGCGGCCTTTTCGAGTTCGAATATTCCTCGTGGTAGGGATTTTAAGGCTTCAGGTACCGATTCCCGGTACTTATGGGATTTTAGCCACACGTGTAGTTTTTCCACGCCGGTTGTCATGGCGTAGATTGTGGCTATCCATTTCGCGGTAGCTATAGCCGCGTCCATCCCCACTAAAAGTGCGCTTAAACTAACACTGCCGATCCCCACAAAATATATAAAAGAGGTCTTTGCCACATCATACTTATGGACAAGGTCATAAATAGCCGATTTGAATTCCTGTTCTGACAAAGAATCAGCTTCTGATGGGTCGGAAATAAGTGCATCAACTTCACAATTAAAGCTAGTCGCTTGCTTTTCAAGCAATTCTTGTTCTTTGGCAACCTCTTCAATAAGTTCAGTTGATTTTTCTATTGAGGTACCTTCCGTTTGCTCTGGATCAGGTTGAACGTTTATAACGTCAAGCGGTTGGTGAGGTTGTCCTTCTGAATTAAATTCATTTCCAAGTCTGTTCATTTCCATAGGATTTACCCTTTCGGGCTTTCGGATTTCCTGATATCGAGCCCGATTTCTTTCCATTCTGACATGACCGTCTGGATATCCTCCGGCTCTACGACCAGCTGCTTGCGTATTGTGGCTTTTCCGCTGATGCTCTGGAGCTTCACTTTTGCGGCGGCTTCGTCCATCAGGTCGATGGCCTTGTCCGGGAAGACG
>JBAYGJ010000058.1:0-5156 GCA_041666685.1 Patescibacteria group bacterium
GGCATCTGGACTTTTTCCAGATAATTAATGCCGATAGGATAGTTGTGGCCTTCTTTCGCCAACCATACCTGGCAAAAATTTGCGCAGATGGTCAGCTCGATCAGATCACGGGACGGCGTGAGCGTGAAATGCTCAATGTTCTTGAAAGGAGTAGTGGCCGAGATTCCGTCTGGCACATAGTACCGACTGAAAACCCGTTGGGCCATATCCTGGTCGGGGAAAGCCGTCAGGGCTCTCCTGAAATATCCGCCCTGGTCGCCTAACTGCAGTAGGCGTGGCATGACCAGATGTAGGCCAGTGCCAGAGGGAACGCCAATCGTTCTCCCTTTTCCTAGCAACGCTACTTCACGTGCTGATTGCCATGGAAATGCGTAAATGCCCATGCCCCCCTGAATGATAGGAGGCATGGTTTGTGATGTCCGGTGGGACATACGTACCTCCTATTCTAGGTTTGATTTTATTGTTAACGAACGTTTAAAACTTGATATCTTAGACTTAATTGCAAGGGTATAGTGCTCGTTTTATTTAGGATTGTCAATAGCCAAAGACTGGGTGTTTATGGTTTACCATATCTATAGAGAGAGGGTATGTATTCTTTATTTATTTCTATAATTTCTTTATACTGTATATATGAGGAATCAGTCTGATATGATAATTGAACTACAGTCAGTTTCCAAGACTTTTCAAATGGGGGAGGAGATGATTCACGCTCTTGATCGTGTGGATTTACGAGTCAAAAAGGGGGAGTTTATCGCCCTCATGGGGCCTTCTGGTTCTGGTAAATCAACCCTCGCCAATGTGGTCGGAGGTTTAGATGTGCCGGATGAGGGTCAGATAATGGTAGAAAACCAGGACATTGCCAAGATGCGGGACCGTGAATTGTCGCAGTACCGCAACAAGAAGATCGGTTTTATTTTCCAAAATTTTAATCTGCAGCCGAACCTGACCGCACTGGAAAATGTGATGGTGCCTCTTCTGTTTGCAAAAGTGACGTACAATAAGCGCAAGCAATTGGCGCTGGAGTGTTTACAATCAGTCGGTCTTGAAAAAAGGAAAAATCACAAACCAGGCCAGCTGTCCGGCGGTGAACGCCAGCGGGTCTGTATTGCCCGGGCGCTTGCAAACAGTCCGGAAATTATTATTGCAGATGAGCCGACCGGCAATCTCGACTCAAAAAAGACCGGTGAAATAATCGATTTATTGAAAAATCTCAATAAAGAAAAAGAAATTACTTTGATAGTAATTACCCATGACCCATCAGTAGCCAAACAGGCAGATCGGGTGCTGGAAATATTTGACGGTAAAGTAAAGTAATATGCGTTTTTTCGACTATTTCAGGACAGCATTTAAAAATTTACTTCGCCAAAAGGCAAGGACGTTTTTGACAATCCTGGCAATCGTCGTAGGGGCGATTTCTGTTACCATCATGCTGTCGCTTGTTCTGGCTGGCAAGGCGGCGTTCATTGGCACGATGTCGGCAAATGGCGGCCTCACCCAGATCCAAGTTTCCCCAAGTAGCGAAATAGAAGGCGAGGATGCACGTTGGGGCGGTGGCAATGAACCCTTGACGGACGCAACAATCACTTCCATAAAGGGAATATCATATGTCGTTGATGTGACACCGGTTCATGATGTGGGATTTTCCTACATGCAGCTGAAAGGTGAATCAAAAAAATTTCGGGCTAATCTCTCAGGATATGATCCTGCAACAAAGGTCATGACCATGGACGTGGCGGCTGGACGACCGCTGCAAGCGGGAGATGTGGCTAAAGTGGTGGTCGGCTCTGATACTTTGCGTAACCTGGGGTATACCAGCCATCCGCAGGACCTGATCGGGAAAACGCTCACATTTGTCAATGACCCCGAATCGGGTAAAAAGAATTATGTGACATATACGGACGCCGATGTGACTGATCCGCCCAAGCCTGATGAAAAGAATTTTGGCGGAAAAGAAGATGCTGGAGAAATCCACACCTATGAGGCAGAAATAATTGGCGTATCAACAGCCGGTGGCAATGCGTACATGGATAATACCAGCCTGGAGTGGGTTCGTCAGCTGACCACGCGGAAAAGATGGGATATCAATAAAGAAAATTCGCAACAATGGGAGCAGCAGTGGAAGAGCCTGGAGGAACAGATGAAGCAGTATAACAATTCAAAAACAAAAATGCCGGACACCCTTGAAGCACAGAGGAACCAGTTGATGGCCACGCAGCCTCAACAGGAGATTGTTCATGAGAGTGATATCACCCAGAACGGCTATCGGAGTATATTGGTGAAAGTTGATGACCAAAATAACGTGCCGGCAGTTGCCGAGGCAATCAAACAACTGAAACTGAGCACCACGACGGCCCAGGATCAGATTGATGAAATGATGAAAATGTTTACCATTGTTAGCATGATATTAGGCGGGATCGGTCTGATCGCGCTGTTTGTAGCAGCCATCGGCGTGGTCAATACCATGGTCATGGCAACATATGAACGCACCCGCGAAATAGGCGTCATGCGTGCTTGCGGCGCCACTCGGTCGACTGTGCGGCGACTATTCACCTTTGAAGCAGCGTTACTTGGATTTTGGGGCGGAGTTATTGGATTGGCAATTAGTTATGGATTGTCAAAAGTAGGCAATTATATTCTGAACAGGGTGGCGACAGCACAGGCAGTGCCGTTAAATAACCTCATTACTTTTCCCTGGTGGCTGATTGGTGGAGTGATTGCATTTACCACCATTGTTGGTTTGTTGGCTGGATTATATCCTGCAATACGGGCGGCCCGGATGAACCCCGTCGATGCATTGCGGTACGAGTAGTGTCTGTATAGCATAATTGAGCATGTCCCAACTTTCACAATTACAATCTGAGCTTCGCTCTCTTGGTTCGCCGCAAAAGGCTAAACTTCTCCAACGGTTTTTTAAGACCGGACCAGGGGAGTACGGGGAGGGGGAAGTTTTTTTAGGTATCACGGTGCCAGTATCGCGCCATTTAGCGATAAAGTACAAAAATTTAAGTTGGCCAGAAATTGCCACGTTAATTTCGTCAAAAAATCACGAGGCGCGATTAGTGGCACTGCTTATTTTAGTCCATAATTTTAAAAAGGGGAACGAGGTTGAACGAGAAAAAATATTTACATTTTACTTACGTCAAACCCGTTATATAAATAATTGGGATCTTGTGGATTTATCAGCGCATCAGATTGTCGGTGGATTTTTACTGAATCGGCCAAGAGGTATATTGTTTACACTGGCACAATCTGCCAGTTTGTGGGAACGGCGTATTGCCATGATGGCCACGTTCCAGTTTATTTATCATGGCCAATCGGAAGATACACTGAAAATCGCCCGCATTTTACTAAATGATAAACATGACCTTATCCATAAGGTAGTAGGGTGGATGCTCCGCGAGGTAGGAAAGAGGGTCTCGCTAGAAACAGAACGGAAGTTTTTAAATGCTCATGCGTCACATATGCCCCGGACCATGTTGCGGTATGCCATTGAGCGGTTGCCAGAATCGGAGCGTAATAAATATTTACTGTTGGGAAAATAATAATAAGTGGTATTTGTTTATGGCAATGGACCAACAAAAAAATCCTTTTGCCAATTTTAGCCGCGGTTCCACGGTAGGAATGGTAACACTAGTCAGATATAACCAGCCCCCTTGTCAAAACAAAGGATTATGTTACAATAGGGACACCCAATTGTAACGGGTTTTTTATTAACTCATCTCCCATGTTTCCTGACCGGCTTAGGTCCTTCCCTTGTCCGAATATCGGATAAGGGTCATAAGCCAGGATGACGGGAACAGCGGAAAAAAAGGAACACATATGACTGAGTATTCTCTCCAGGAAATGCTGAAAAAGGGCGTGCATTTCGGCCACCAGAAAAAAGGGTGGCATCCAAAGATGGCCCAGTATATCTACACCACGCGTGGCGGGGTGCATATTCTTGATTTAGAGAAAACCGCCCAAAAGCTGACCGAAGCCGCTGATTTTGCGCGCAGTATTGTGTCGCGCGGCGGGAAGATACTGTTTGTCAGTACCAAGCGCCAGGCACAAGCGATTGTCCGGGCGGCTGCAGCTGACGTGCACATGCCTTTTGCCACGGTCAGCTGGATCGGCGGTACACTGACAAATTTCGACCACATTATCATGCAGGTCCACCTGCTCAAAGATTTACGCCAGAAACGGGCGAAAGGCGAGCTGACCAAGTATACCAAACGTGAACAGCTCCAATTTGACGAGCAGATCGCTTCGCTGGAAAAAACCGTCGGCGGAATAGAAACACTGGAGTCCTTGCCGCAGGCTATGTTCATCGTCGACCTGAAAAAGGAAAAAACCGCACTGCGCGAAGCCCAGAAAAAGAAGATCCCGGTCATCGCCATGGTCGACACCAACTGCAATCCGGAGCAGGTCGACTATCCGATACCGTGCAATGATGACGCGACTAAATCCATCGAATACATTGTCGGCGCGATCGCTTCAGCCATTGCCGAAGCAAGCAAGCAGCATGCTGACGCTTCATCGGCCGTGCCTAAGCCCGCCGAACATAAGGGGGAAGGGAAATAATATGTCTATCAGCACCCAGGATATCCAGAAACTTCGCGAAGAGACCGGCGCCGGCATCATGGATGCCAAGCGTGCCCTATTGGAATCAGATGGTGATTTCGCCAAAGCCCTCGTATATATGAAAAAACAGGGTCAAAAAGTAGCGGCTAAAAAACAGGATCGGCAGACCAAACAGGGGACGGTCGGGGCATATGTCCATGCCAACGGCAGAGTCGCCGCTCTAGTTGCTGTCGCTTGTGAAAGTGATTTTGTAGCCAATACTGATACTTTTCATGAGTTGGCGCATGATCTGGCCATGCACGTGGCTGCCGTAGACCCGAAATATATCAGGCCTGAGGACGTGCCAGCTGACGCAGTGCTTGCCGAAAAAGATATTTTTATGGCCCAGATACGGGAGAGCGGAAAACCAGAAAAGCTGTGGGAGGGCATCGTCCAGGGCAAACTGAATAAATTTTACTCGGAGGTGTGCCTCGTCAAACAGCCGTTCATCAAAGAAGACAAAAAAACGATTGAACAGCTTATCCAGGAACGTATTCTGAAATTGGGGGAGAATATCCAAATAAAAGGGTTCAAACGCATTTCGTTATGATAAAGAA
>JBAYGJ010000059.1:0-5000 GCA_041666685.1 Patescibacteria group bacterium
CTCCGCTTCACCTTAGCCACGTCGCGCGGGGTGCCTTCGGCCACGATCTCTCCGCCCTTGGCACCGCCCTCTGGGCCCAGGTCAACCAACCAGTCCGCGGATTTGATAATATCCAAATTGTGTTCAATCACCAGGATCGAATTCCCCTTATCAACCAGCTGATGCAGCACGTTTAATAATCGCTTCACGTCGTCAAAATGCAAACCGGTGGTCGGCTCATCAAGAATATATAATGTCTTGCCTGTGGCCCGACGGGAGAGTTCCGTAGCTAATTTAATTCGTTGAGCTTCACCGCCTGAAAGCGTGGTGGCTGATTGGCCTAAATGAATGTAACCTAAACCTACATCATTTAAAGTTTTTAATTTATTGGCAATCGCCGGCTGGTTATCGAAAAATGTCATCGCCTCTTCCACGGTCATATTGAGGACATCGGAAATATTCTTGCCTTTGTAATGGATTTCCAGAGCCTGCTCGTTGTACCGGCGGCCTTTGCATTCTTCGCATTCCACATAAACATCAGGTAAAAATTGCATCTCAATCCTGACCAACCCGTCGCCCTGGCAGGCTTCACACCTGCCGCCGACGACGTTGAACGAAAACCGACCCGGCCCGTAGCCGCGGATTCGGGATTCCGGAACCTGAGTGAAGAGGTCGCGAATATAGGTAAAAAGGCCCGTGTACGTAGCCGGGTTTGAACGGGGCGTCCGGCCGATCGGCGACTGGTCGATATTGATGACCTTGTCCAAATACTCGATGCCTTCGATTTTCTTGTGCTTGCCCGGTTCGTCTTTGGCCCCATAAAAATGCTTGGATAAGGCCCTGGCCAGGATATCTGTCATCAATGTTGACTTGCCCGAACCGGACACGCCGGTGATGCAGACGAACTTACCGAGCGGGATTTTGACGTCGATATTCTTCAGGTTGAATTCTGTTGCGCCGCGGATGACCAATGTCTTGCCGTTGCCCTTGCGGTACGTTTTTGGCACCGGGATCGAGAGCGTGCCGGCCAGGTATTTTCCGGTCAGCGAATGCTTGTTCCTGACAATCTCCTGCGGCGTACCGACCGCCACCACTTTACCGCCGTGTTCGCCCGCACCCGGACCGATATCAATGACGTAGTCAGCAGCCATGATCGTGCCCTCATCATGTTCCACGACAATGACTGTGTTGCCAAGCTCCTTGAGGTTTTTCAACGTTTCAATCAATTTTGCGTTGTCACGCTGGTGGAGCCCGATGGACGGCTCATCCAGAATATATACGACGCCAACTAATGATGAACCGATCTGCGTGGCCAGACGGATGCGCTGGGCCTCGCCGCCGGCCAATGTTGAGGCTGTCCGGTCAAGCGTCAGGTAATCCAAACCGACATTCTGCAAAAAAACCAGCCTGGCGGATATCTCCTTCAGGATCTGCTTGGCGATCATTTTTTCCTGGGCAGTGACAAACGACAGCTGAGCAAAAAATTTGGTCGAGTCTTCGACGGTCATATTCGTCACGTCGGAGATGGACCGGTCAGCCACGGTCACGGACAGGGCTTCCGGTTTCAGGCGTTTGCCTTTGCAGGTCGGGCAGATCAGGACGCGCATGTATTTTTCTATCTCCTGGCGGATGTAGTCGGAATCAGTCTCCTTATACCGCCTCATTAGGTTCGGTACGACGCCCTCAAAATTCCTGGTCAGCGCCCCTTCGAACCGCTCGCTGGCGTATTCCATGGTATACTCCTTTGTCCCAGAGCCGTACAATACGACATCCATTTGTTTTTGGGTAAGCTGGGAGACAGGGACATCGACGGAAAATTTATGTTCCTCGGCAACTTTTTCCAGGAAGCGCATGTACCATGCCTGGTTTGACGAGGTGCGCGACCAGGGACGGATCGCCCCCTCCGAAATCGATAATTTCTTGTTCGGGATGACCAAGTCACGGTCTATCTCCTGCTTTGTCCCGAGTCCGGTGCAGTCCGGACAGGCACCGTGCGGAGTATTAAATGAAAAATTCCGCGGTTCAATCGGCGGCAGGTTGATATTGCAGTGCGGGCAGGAAAAATGCTGGGAAAACAGCATATCTTCGTCCTTGTCCTGACGCAGAATAATGACCAGGCCATCGCCCAAATTTAGCGCCGCTTCCAATGAATCGTGTAAACGTTTCTTTTCCAATTCCGGACCGGCGGTCAGCCGGTCGACCACCACTTCAACTTTATGTTTCTTCTGCTTGTCGACATTGAGGTCCTCTGCTTCATCAACCGAATACACTACCCCGTCGAAACGCACGCGGACATAACCGGCTTTCCGCACTTCGGCGATGACATGCTTGTGTTCGCCCTTTTGGTCACGGATAACCGGGGCCAAAATCATGAACTGCGTGCCCGCGGCCAATGCCCCGACCTGGTTGGCGATCTGTTCTGTCGTCTGGCGGGTCACGGGCCGGCCGCACTGCGGGCAGTGGGGTTTGCCGACACGGGCAAAGAGCAATCGCAGATAATCATAAATTTCCGTAACGGTACCGACGGTCGAACGGGGGTTATGCGATGTTGATTTCTGGTCGATGGAAATGGCCGGGGACAATCCGTCAATCTGGTCCACGTCGGGCTTGTCCATCAGGCCTAAAAACTGCCGGGCGTAGGCTGACAGTGATTCCACGTAGCGGCGCTGGCCCTCGGCGTAGATCGTGTCGAATGCCAAAGACGACTTGCCCGAACCGGACAGCCCGGTGATGACTACCAGCTTGTCGCGCGGGATGTCCACGTCTATATTCTTCAGGTTATGGACGCGGGCGCCGCGGATGGTAATTTTTTTGTCGCCGTCTTTTACCGGCTTGGGACGTTCAGACATCTGGGGAAGTTTTGATTAAAAAAATCAGCCTTCACTATGGCTAAACACTAATCCACATGAAAATGATACGAATGCCAGTATACACGAATCGTCAAGGGTGGTCAAGGGGTAAGAGCCGGATTATTAAAAAACCCGGCTTCTGCAAGAGAAGTCGGGTCCGCTTATTGTCCAAAGAAAAAACCTTAGGTACGATGCACGGCCTTGATATCGTGATATCCCACCTTGGTAAGCACTTCTTCGGCGATTTCCTCCACCGCACGCCGCGTTGTCTCAACAACCGGCCAATGCATTTTTTCGTACAAACGCCGGAAATAAATAACTTCTCGCTGAATCGACGGCAAATCGTGGTATTCAGACAGTGCGATCTCGTCCGCATGCCGTCCGAGATGCTCGGCTCGTTCTGTCCGGTGAGCGAAAAGTTCTTTGGGAGCGATTTCCAGCGCGACAATCTTTTGTGACTTCAGAGCAGGGAATCCCTTCAACACGTCAGCTACCAATCTGTCATCCGGAAAAAGCGGGATATTCGCCACCCAGACGCCGAACTTACTGGCGATAAATGCCGACAACGGCGTTTTGCCGCTCCGTGACGGGCCGACCAGGACCAATTCGGCCAATTCCAGCCGTTCCCCCCGGCCGTCATCATGGGCATTGGTATACTCGATACCCTTGATCCAGTGCATGTAGGCATCATCCATTTTGATCGTCATGCCCGGCTTGTAATGCGGGTCCACGCCCAGAAATTGCGAAAACTTCCGCAAAACCGGCTGCATCACATTTAAATGCAGGATGCGTCTAGTTTCGAGTTGCTGGTGGAAAAACGACTGGACTTTTTCGTCGACTATGGTGAAGATCACCATATATGACGTATCAATTTCCCTGAGAATCCGGCGCGCCTCCTTTATGGTCAGGACAAACGGGAATACCTTGGCGACATGATATGTCACGGTCGGCGTATCGTACTGGGCAAAAGCGGCCTCGGTCAGACGCTGCGCAGTTCCGCCAGTTCCATCAGAGACTACGATGATTTTTTTCATCATTTCGCGGTACATATTCTACTCCTCTTTCTATCGACAATAACGATTTTTTTACCGTTTGGTGTATACATATTATCAAAGGTCTATGTACCCCCACCCTACACCCAAGTGTTTGGATGCGTCAACAATAAATAAGCGTCGGTCCGGGATGGACGCGACGCTTCAAACCTTACAAAGAACCACAAGGATTAATCCGCTTCTTTATAGAGAGAATACAGAACAATCCCGATTACAATACACGCGATGCCCACCAATCCGGCGAGCTGCGGCCACTGAGCATGAATCAATAGGATTTCCAATGCAGCCGTACATACCACATCGCCAGCAACAGTCGCATCAACACCGACGATCTGGACCCCGACCGCCTTTTGCCTGGCGCCAATGAAAATAGTCTGCCCGATGCCGATCGAGATGATTCCGACGATGAGTGTCGTCAGCAGCTGGCTCCCGGGCGGCAAACCAGATGCCGTCAGGGCAACAAATACTGCCTGGAGCGGTAACCCACCTAACAGCACAAGAAAAACAATTGCTGAGGGCCTCTCGATCACCAAATCGGCAATAAACGGAATTTTGAATCGTTTAAATATTTTTGCGCCACGGCGCTGGATCTCATATTGGAGTTGGTCTCCAACCGAATAGGCGATGGCCGCAAACAACGGAGGCACGATGCCGGCCAGCAGATCTGTAATTGTTACGGATGTGGACTGTTCCCATTGAATAAGGAATACGCCTAGCACGATCAGCAAGGAATACACGACTCCGCGCATTGGGATGCGACGGCCAAACATCGGGAAAGTAATTAACGGAGTGACTAGAATAGTTAACTCAAACGTTGCTGTTACTACCCATGCAGGCGCATGGACCATTGCGTACGAAAGCGGAAATTCCAGAAGCGCAGTCGCAACAGACCCGGTGATCACCCAGAATACCCAATTCCGGCGGAACACCTTAAACGTATCCGAAAGTGTCCAGGGATCCTTGAAAAACAGCCAAACAAACAATGACGCAGCGGCGAACAGATTCATTAATAGAGCTGTCCACCCCCAATATCCGCCACTCACACCGACTAGCCTGCTACCGAACCATCCGCAGCTTAGGCAAAATGATGCGAGCAACCCTCGCAACATCAAACTTTTCA
>JBAYGJ010000060.1:0-4915 GCA_041666685.1 Patescibacteria group bacterium
ACGCTGTCTGAACGCCGCGGGACGCACATGTCCACTCTCCAGCAGGCAATTTTGGCCTGCGACCTCATGACGACGGTCAGCCCGCAATATGCCAAAGAAATCCTGACTCCGGAATACGGAGCTATGCTGGACCCTTTCATGGCTAAACGGAAAAGCCACCTCATCGGCATCCTTAATGGCATTGACGTCAAACGATTTGATCCGGCCACTGACAAGGATATCGCGGCGAACTTTTCCTCTGACGACCCCACCAATAAACTTCAATGCAAGGCTGACCTGCAAAAAATTTGCGGGCTTTCCATCAATCCGAAAATCCCTATTTTGGGGGTTGTTACGCGGTTTGCCGAGCAAAAAGGCATAGACCTGGTGTGCGCCCTGAGTGAAGAGCTGGCAAAATTCGACATCCAATTGGTTATGCTCGGCACGGGCCTGCCGCCGATCGAAGAAGCGGTAAAAAAGATGGTTGCCGCCCACTCGAATATCTTCTATGCCAAAGTGGCGTTCGACGCGGCATTAGCCCAAAAAATATATGCCGGATCAGACATGTTCCTGATGCCTTCGAAATTCGAGCCGTGCGGCCTGGCCCAGATGATTTCCATGCGTTACGGCACTATCCCGGTCGTCCGCGCCACTGGCGGATTGATTGACACGGTCCAAGATTACAATACAGACACCAAGGAAGGCGACGGATTTGTCTTCAATGCCTTCGAAGCGCAGGCATTGTTGACAGCGATAAAACGGGGATTACTGCTTTATCAAGACACTGAAACGTGGTATAAAATAGTCAGACAGATTATGCAGCACGATTTCTCCTGGAACAACTCCGCAAACAAATACCTTTCCGCTTATCAAAAATTATTGCTATAACTATGGTACGGATTCCCCCGGTCAAAAGCGAGATACGCGAGGACTACATCCATAATCGGTTTGTCATCATCGCCCCCAAACGAGCCAAGCGGCCGCACGACGTGGCCGAGCACCACGACACACCGGTCAAGTCAAAAGACTGCCCGTTTTGCCGTGAACGCGAACACGCCTCCCAGCGCCCGCTGTACCAGGTCGGGCCGGACCAATGGTGGGAAATCAAGGTCATCAAGAACATCTTCCCGGTTGTCAGCACCAAGACGCCACATACATACGGCACGCAGGAAGTGATCATCGAAACCCCGCATCATAACAAGGAGCTAGCGGATTTTTCTGAAGCGCATATTGTCCGTCTCCTGAAAGCTTATGCCAACCGGACGGAAGAAATCAGCCGGGACAAAAAAATGAAGTACATCCTGATCTTCAAAAACCATGGCGGCAAGGCCGGCGCCTCGCTGGTCCATGCCCACTCCCAGATTTTCGCCTCCGGCTTCATGCCCCCGCATATCGTCAACAAACTGATCCGCGCTGAACAGCACCAGCTCAATTTCGGCGCCTGTTACTATTGCCAACTGGCCAGGAAAGAATCAAAAGGCCCCCGTCGGATCGGCAGCGACCGCCACATGGCGGCATTTACCCCTTACGCGTCAACATATAATTATGAGGCATGGATCATGCCAATGCGCCACGTGGACAACATTGCCCTCCTCACCGAAGCGGAACTGACATCGCTCGCCCATTACATGCAATTGATCATCAAGCGCCTGAACAAACTTCAGCTGCCGTATAACTACTACCTCCACCAGGCCATCACTGAGAAACACGAACACCTCTACATCCGCATCTGTCCCCGTCGCGACGTCTGGGCCGGAGTGGAAATGGGATCACGGCTGGTCATCAATTCAGTATCACCGGAAGCGGCCGCCAATTTCTACCGCGGGAAGAAATAATTACCACAATACAAAACAGGGTGCCTATGGGCACCCTGTTTTTTCGTTGTATATTTATCCCTAGAACAATCCTGCCGCCAATGACACGCCGCCCTTATACGTAGTTGCGAAAGCATTAAATTCGTTTACTACCTGTAGGCCATTTACGCTAAACATTCGGATCGTTGGGTTGCCGGCACTGCCTACGCCAGTGATAATCTCATCCTTGCCGTCATTATTCACATCGGCAGAAGTTATCGCAACGCCACCGCGGAAAGCAGGAGCATAGGCCATAAACCCGTTATATTTCAACACAAGCTTATTGGCACTATTTAATCCAAGAATCCGAATATGAGGCCCGCCATTCCCCACCACGGCGGTGATAATCTCATCCTTGCCATCACCATTTACGTCGCCAGTCGAGGCACTGATGCCACCCCGGAAAGTTGACGCATAGGCCATTAGACCGCCATAGGCCGGAGTAAATTTACCTGATCGCAACACGAACACCTGGACATGAGGGCCGCCGTTGCTGGTCGGAGTGGTAACAATTTCTCCAAGCCCATCCCCATTAAGATCACCAACAGCGAGAGACGTGCCCCCACGGAAATTTAGGTTATAAGCATAGAATGCCGGATAGGTCACGCCCATTGAATTGTTGCTAAGCTTGAAGATCCGTACCTGTGACGCACCGCCTCCCATAGGAGCAGTAATTAACTCATCCTTACCATCACCGTCAACATCACCAGCGGCAACATTCACACCGCCGCGGAATTTGGTGTCATAAGCGAAAAAATCCAATTTTTTACTAACGCCATCAACATCAAAGATGCGAATCTGTGGACCGCCTCCGACACTTGGGCTCGTAATAATCTCGTTAGTACCATCACCGTCCAGGTCGCCGACTGCTACATTAACTCCTTTGCGGAACGTGCTAGCATAGGCAAAGAAGCTGGTCTTAAGTTTGCCATTAGCACCGTACGTACGGACAATCGGCTGGCTGCTTGTTTTCGCCCCGACAACAATCGATGCCGCTTTTGTGGCCGTAAAAAAAGAAGCATGGTTAGTGGTGAAAGTACACGTTCCATATGATTCTGTATCCTCCGGATCAGGCACCGTCACCTCATGTCCATCAACGATAACAGACACCGGGTTACCATTTTCATCATCCATAGTGTAAGTGGTTGTTTTGCCATGGTATACGACAGTACAGGAGGACTCGTTAGCCCACGATGTGCCAGTTTCTTCCAACGATTTGATTTGGAGCGTTTGACCCGCCAACATTGGGTCTACGCGCATGCTCACCGTAACATTTTTACTGTATGTTAACCCAAGTCCGGGCACGCCAAGCTGGATAGTCCAGACAGGGTCGCCGATCAAGTTTTCGTCAGGCAACAGGTTGACGTTATACCACTGGTTCACCATTTTATAGAAAGCAAAACTGCCGCCATTGGAACGCGTTACGACAGTATTGGCTGGAAAGGTTGCCGTAGTATGCGTTGTGGCATTGCTAAAAACCCACTCCTTTTCAATAGTCACCTGCGTGGCATCAGATGTATTGGCTACCATCATTGTTGAGTTAGGGAGTTGAGTTTGCAGGTGAGTTAAATCAAGATGACTACTATTACCTAGCTTATCCACTAAATACAACTCAAATGGTGCCCATAATCCGACTTTACTGTATTTCGGGATCGTAGCTATTGCAGTGTACGTCCCATTTTTATCATCCCCAGATACTCTCGTAAACGTATAGAAATCAACATACTGTGTCCCAAGCATCGGGACCAGCCGTAATTGTATGGGACTGCTGTGGCTTGCCGGCCCCGTGCCGCAGTCATAACCACTTATTAGATTGATGCATACCCCCGCCAAATCGTCAGTGATAGTAAGCGTCAGAGTCAACGCCTGATCTTCATCACTGGTATTGAAAGTATCAGGAGAAATGTTGATCGCCGTGATCTGTGGGGCAGTATTGTCTTCTGCTGCCTTGGTTGCTTGGGGTAATAAAATCATGCCCACTGCAAAAAGAATGGAAACAAGAATCCACGTTCTTTTAGTCATACTATTAAAATTAATACTTAACACTAACTTATTTCTTTATCACCAAACGCTTAAAATGCCGCTTTCCTTTTTTATATACTCCTGGTTTTGCCTCGGCATCTGGATCGGTAACCACTTTACCGTCTAATTGAATTGCCCCTTGCTTTATCAAACGTCGCGCTTCAGATTTCGACTCACTAAATAACTTGGCCATAGCTGACCCTGTTGGGCCTGTTGGACCTGGGCCAAAAACTACTTCTTCAATTTCTGTCGGCGCCTCCTTGTTCTTGAACATGCTCACAAACTCCTTTTCCGCCGCGATGGCATCGTGCTTGGTGTGGTACAGCTCAACAATCTCTTTCGCCAGCTGAGCTTTGAAGTCGCGTGGGTTAGCGCCTGTCTTCATGGCCTGGTCAAACTTGGCAATATCCTTCTGCGGTACGTCCGTCAGTAAAGTGTAATAATTGATAATCAGGCCGTCCGGAATCGACATGAGCTTGCCGAACATTTCCTTGGGCGAATCGTTCAGGTTCACCGTATTGCCGACGCTCTTCGACATTTTTTCTTTCCCGTCCAGTCCAACCAATAACGGAACGGTTACAATGTCCTGCGGGTCCTGTTTGTACGCCGGCTGGATAACCCGACCGGCAAGGACGTTGAATGTCTGGTCAGTCCCCCCGAGTTCCACATCCGCGCGCAAGGCGACGGAATCATACCCCTGCAACAACGGGTACATCAACTCGTGGATCCAGAGCGGCTTCTCGGCCTTCATGCGTTTCTGGAACATGTCGCGTTCCAGCATCTGGTTCACGGAAAACAGACTGGCTAGCTGGAAAAATTCCGCCAGGTCCATATTCTTGTGCCATTCGGAATTGTAGCGGAACTCCACTTTTGAGAGGTCCAAAATTTTTCCGACCTGCTCGCGGTATGTCGCTATATTTTCCTGGATATCCATATTGGTCAAAGGCTGCCGGGCCGAGACCTTATCAGTCGGATCGCCGATGCGCGCAGTGAAATCGCCCACCAAAAGAATGGCCTGGTGCCCGAGGTCCTGGAACTGTTTCAACTTGCGCAGGACGACC
>JBAYGJ010000061.1:0-4730 GCA_041666685.1 Patescibacteria group bacterium
GCCTATGGCCATCTGGCCAACAACGGGTCCTCCTGATGCGGCCGCTTGGTCAGGCGCTGTTTTCACGGCCTGTGAATAATTAACAAAATATGAGGTTATAAATTTCCGATATTTTGTGAAGAAAAAAATGATAATGAATATGCTGATGACCCCGACGATGGTGTGAATGGAAAACGCAAAAAAAACCGCGACAATGATCAGGCCAATCGGGTTAAATTTTTTGTTTTGTGTAATTGGCATACTTATTTGACTAAACTCAAGAAGTCCCTCGCTAATTTGGCGGTCTCTTCCGGCGTATCATAAAAAGAACGCCAGATGACCGAGATGTCCGAATCATTGAAGTAGGTCCTAACGACTTCGCGCGGCGTTTCTCCGCCCGCCACTGACAGCAGCACTTTGCCGTACGTTCCTTTTATCCGGTGAATCTGGTCGTAAGGTATTTGTTTCCCCCGGTTCTTTTCATTTTCATCAACGCCGCGGTGCAGGACAACCACTGTCGGCAGCTGCTTCAGCTTCTGCAAAATTTCAAACGGGAATTCTATGTTCATCATGTCCACCATAGAATCGATCCCGACCCTGGCGCACTCTCTGATAAATTCGTTCACTGTTTCTGCAGGCGCCAAACCCAGGCATGTCGCCGCAGAAGCACCGGCTGCGGCCACCGCCTCGACCTCCCTCGAACCCCTATCCATGCATTTCAGATCAGCAACGACATACCCCGGTTGTCGTATTTTTCCGCTCCACCACCCCTGGAGCGCACGGATGCCCCTGAGACCGTATTGTTTGACTAAAGGGGTCCCGGCCTCGATGATTATTTTTTCCGATGCCGGAAGCAATGCGATCATCCGCCCGACTTCCTCAAGAGAGCGATTAAAGGCGATCTGAAGATATTTTGACCTTCTATTTAACATACTTTTTATATATGAATAATACCATTATATCCCATTTGTAATGAATAACACAGACGGTATTTGCCAACACCATCCGGGTTTACCAAAAAGACCGCATAACAAAAACACTCAGTCAGGTGACTTGGGCGTTTTTGTAATCAAAATTATTATTCCGCCGATGAATCCCGGATGGTGGAGAGCTTCAACAAAGCGTAAAGCAGGCAGAACCCGGTCAACCCGGTAAACATGAAAATGAATCCGACTACGGCCAAAATCCAGGCTACTGCACCGTGCACATAGGTCCCAAAAACCAAAAACAATAGGATGGCCGCGATGACCAGCCGTACGCCACGATCCCAGGGTGCCATGTTTTGTTTCATATGATTATTCCTTACTTATTATCAGTATATCATACCCCGACAATACACGCAGTTGGTCAGCGTTTTTTATATGATAGCTTGTAATAAAGCGCCTTTTTAGCTATGGTGTAACTAACATCTATGCAAAAAATCAACAATCTACTGGCCCAAAAACAATTTACTTTCATCCGCCGCCTGCAAAAAAAAATTCCCAAGGCTGAAGTCTTTCTGGTGGGCGGAATCGTACGTGACACCCTTTTGAACCGGGCGTCGAAGGATTTCGATTTTGTCATCCGCAATGTTCCAATAAAAAAACTCCAAACGTTCCTTGCCGGCGCGGGCCATGTTGATTTAGTCGGGAAGAACTTCGGGGTGTTGAAATTCGTACCAAAAGATTTCGAGGATATGGAGGCTATCGACATTGCCTTGCCGAGAACGGAGCATGCGCAATTGACCGGCGGTTACCGCGACTTCGACGTGCAGTCTGATCCGTACTTGCGGATTGCCAAAGACCTAGCTCGCCGCGATTTCACCATCAATGCGCTCGCTTACGATATTTTCGAAAAAAAACTGATAGACGAATTCGGTGGTGTAAAAGATATCCGAAATAAAATCATCCGCACGGTCGGCAAGCCGGCGGAACGCTTCAAGGAGGATTATTCACGAATATTACGTGCACTGCGTTTTAGCTGCCAGCTCAGTTTCGCCATCGAAAAACAAACCTGGACTGCCGTTAAAAAACTGGCGGCACATATCAATGACAAAAAATCCGGAGAATATATTGTGCCGCGGGAAACCATCAGCCGTGAAATGGTGAAAGCTTTCATCGCCAACCCGGCAAAGGCATTTGACCTCTTCGACCAATCCGGACTAACCAAGCAATTGATGCCCGAATTGCTGAAGATGAAAAAATGTCCCCAGCCGCGAAACTTCCACAGTGAGGGCGACGTCTGGAAGCACACCAGGATCAGCCTGCAAAACCTGTCGACAAACAGATTCCAAAAAAAATTCAGCTCCATACCACTCTCCGGGGAACTCGTGCTCGGCCTGCTGTTCCACGACCTGGGCAAACCGTATACCATGGTCCGGGCCGACCGGCTCCGGTTCAATAACCACGATGCAGTCGGCGCAGAAAAAGCACGGACGATCATGGAAAGGCTAAAAGTTTCCAGTGCCGGAGTGGATATAGAAAAAGCCGTCTGGCTGATCAGCCGGCACATGCTGGGTGTGCACACGAAAAAATCACCCATGAAACGGGTGACTCTGGAAAAATATTTCTTCAATGAGCAGCACCCGGGCCGCGACCTGCTCCGCCTGATGTACTCTGACGTCATGGCCAGCATCCCGCCAACAGGCAAACCGGATTTTTCCGACTACGTAAATCTGGAAAACCAATATTTGTCACTCAAGAAAACGGCACGGAAACGGTCAACCCTGCCCCCGGCCCTGATCGATGGCCATGAAATCATGAAAATTATGAAACTCACCCCCGGCCGTCTTGTCGGCGACCTGAAAGACATGGTCCGCGAGGAACAGCTCAAGGGAAAATTAAAAAACAAACGGGACGCTGAAGTGTTTTTGAATAAACGCAAACACAATGGAAAAATATAACATCACAAGCGAGCAGGCGGGCCAACGGCTTGATAAGTATCTGACCGAGCGATGGCCGGAGAGGACGCGTTCCCAGATCCAAAAGATCATCAAATCCGGTGGCATATTGGTAAATGGAGAAATGTCGTCCGTACATAACTTCCTGAAAAAAGATGACGAGATTGCCATCCTCCAGGCGGAGCTCCCGAGTAAAACGCAGCATCCCGACATACAGTCCGAAAAGCCGGCCCAAAAACCGACCCGTAATGCACTGCTCCCAAATATCATTAACGAAACCGACGACCACATCATCCTGCACAAACCAGCCGGATTGCTGGTACATGAAGGCGCCGGCGAGCAGGAACCGACGCTGGTTGATTGGTTATTGAAACAGTATCCATTCATGGCAAAAATCGGGGAAGATCCGATGCGTCCCGGCATCGTCCATCGTCTGGACCGGGAAGTGTCCGGTCTGATGGTCGTGGCGAAAACACAGAATATGTTCGACCATCTCAAAAAACAGTTCCAGGACCGGACGATTAACAAGGAATATACCGCCCTGGTCAACGGCCACCCGGCCAAAGAAGAGGATGAGATAACCTTCAACATTGACCGGAGCGAAACGACGGATTTCAAGATGGCCGCCATACCGACTTCGGGCAAAGAAGAACGCGGACGGCACGCCGTAACGGGGTTTGAGGTGATCAAACGGTTTGTAAAATATTCACTGCTGAAGGTGCACCCGAAAACCGGCCGGACCCACCAGATCCGCGTCCATCTCAATGCCTATGGCTTGCCGATTGTCGGCGATCTGGTCTATTGCCCGACAAAATTACGGGCAAAAAACCATCTGCCCTCAGCCCGGATTTTCCTCCAAGCGACGAGGCTTGGACTAACCGACCTGGGGGGCCGCTGGCAGGAGTTTTCTGAGCCGCTGGACGCCGAACTCCAGCAATTCCTCGATTCTTTAAGATAGTATTGACAATACAGCCCCAAACCGCTATGCTGGGGTGGCTAATTATTATTATGTAGGGCAATTTTATGGTAAACATCAATGAACTGAACCAGCCGAAACTAAAAGCAGACCTGCCGGACATCGAACCTGGCTATACGGTCATCGTCCACCAGAAAATCAAAGAAGGCGAGAAAGAACGCACCCAAAAATATGAAGGCCTGGTCATTTCACGCCGCGGGGGCAAAGGGCTGTCTGCCACCATTACGGTCCGAAAAATTTCCGAGGGCATCGGCGTCGAAAAAATTTTCCCGCTCCATTCACCGACGATTTCAAAAATTGAAGTGACGAAAAAGGCAAAAGTACGCCGGGCAAAATTATATTACCTCCAGGGCTACAAAAAGAAACTGAAAGAAGTGGCGGCTTAACAATTTTCGTGCGGACGTGGCGGAATTTGGTATACGCGCAGGCTTGAGGTGCCTGTGGCCGCAAGGCTGTGGAGGTTCAAGTCCTCTCGTCCGCATTTAGCAGTACGTCCGATGAAACTGCCTTACACGACTCTCAGTTGTACGACTTGAAGGGCAGCAGCGACCCTGAACGAGCGGAGCGAGATGAAGTGGAGCGCCGATGAATGCGACCCTGAGAAGCATTCAGCGCTGCCCAGGGCCCAAGTCCTCTCGTCCGCACCACACGTGCGTAATTTTTAATTGGCACGTATATACATCGTGGTGGCTATAGCACAGTGGTTAGTGCACTGGTCTGTGGCACCGGTGACGAGGGTTCGAATCCCTCTAGCCACCCCAGAAAAGGTTTCACTACGCCATGCGTAGTGGGACTTTTTTTGTCGAATGGTTCTGGGATTCGAAGGGCAGAACAGGGCTAGAATTGAATAATATTCAATCACTATTTACACCAAGACTATTTTCTGTTAAAATGGAA
>JBAYGJ010000062.1:0-4527 GCA_041666685.1 Patescibacteria group bacterium
GCAGTCTATGGCCTTGGGTTTATCGGCGCGGCCATTTATTACATCTCGACAGCCACCGGCTTCTGGGATGGCGTACTTGGAGTACTGCAGGCAATGGTCTGGCCGGTGTTCTTCGTGTACGACGCACTGAAATTTTTCGGAAGCTAACAATCCTCTGCGCGGTATCAAGGATCGTCAGGAATCCGGCGAGGTGGGGCGAGTTCAGGAAATATATAATTAATTTTTACCCTAAATTATGACTGAGGATATTTACGACATAGCGATTGTCGGCGCGGGCCCTTCAGGCAGCACTGCCGCCTACTATATTGATAGTAAATATAAAGTTCTTATTCTGGATAAATTTTCATTTCCCAGACCGAAAGCGTGCGGGGGATGTTTGTTTTATTCCAGAGATTGGCCTTTGGAATTCGAAAATTTTTCAAATATTTACGAGAGGTTGAATAAATTTGAAACAAAATCCATTATTTTTTATTCGGGCGAAAAGAAGTTATTTCAGGTACGTACTGACCATTTATATGATAAAGTTTCAAGGATGGAAATGGATAACTTACTATTACAAGAAGCATTAAAGAAAAATAATGTAGTTTTTCAAAAATTTAATGTTCAAAAAATAACTAAAATTGGTAATATTCTCGAATTAAATGACGGTAGGCATATAATTAGAGCCAGAAAAATTATCGGCGCAGATGGGTGGGATAGCGTCGTAGCCCGTTTTATTGGTAACAATCGGAGGACTATCGATGAGTTTGTAAATACTCTTGAATATGAAATTGTATGCGATAGATTGTCAGATCAGGCGCATGTTTTTTTTGTTTACGGAGGCGAGCTATCTACAGCCTGGCTGCTACCCACAAATCAAGGGTACTACATTGGGCTGGGCATACAGGGTAAATCACGCAAATCCTTAAAAGATAATTTAGATGATTTGATACAGACGTGTCTTGCCAAAGAATTAATTCCAAACAAATTTACTATCTCAAATAGATTTGGAGCGCCCGATCCTGTTTCAATACGGAAAATACAATGTACTGACGATGTCCTACTGGTGGGCGATGCACTCGGAACGGTAAGCCAACTATCAGGGGAAGGTATCGATTTCGGGATGCGTAGCGGAAAGATTGCCGCAGCAGCACTTAATGAAAATTATTCCAACTCAGCAAATATTTACAAACGGAAGGTAAAAACTGTACTGAAAACCCTGGTTATTTTCCCCAAACCCCCGCGTATGATAATAGTGCCAATATTCAAATTATTTACAGCGATAATGACAAGCAAATTACTACCGGATATAATTCGGAAGAGAATCCAAAGATGGTTATTTGTTAAATATTCTAGAAGTAATAAAGGTTTTAATCAAAGTTTGTATAATATTCTAGAAGAGGATGTAAGTGGTTATTCGTATTAAAGGTTTATTATTCAGCATTTCATTATTATCATAAAAATATTCCAATACTATATTTATTTCTATGAACTGTAAATCATTGTACATCGGGATCATCTCGCCGATTTTATACATCGTGGCCGTGGTAGTCGGCGGATTTTTGCGGCCCGGGTACAGCCACTACCATAACACCATCAACGAACTTACCGTAGCCGGGTCAGAACCGCTGGTAATCATTATCGTGCTTTTTTTCCTTTACAACATCGGCCTGATCCTCATCGGCATCGGGCCGGGCAAAGCGGTGCATACCAAATTAGTCAAAACCACCTTAAGAATAGTCGGGCTGATGGGTTTATTCGGAGGCCTGATGTATTTCTTTCCCCAAGATCCGCGTAATGCTGAAGCAACGACTGCTGGAACAATTCACATAGTCATGGCCGGCGTGCTTTCCCTGTTGACCATCACTGCCGCAGTCATAGCCGGTTTTGGACTCCGCCTGGCACAACAGAAGAAACTGGCCAGCGTTTCCTGGGGACTCGCAACAGGGATCCTTATTACTGGTGGGCTGACCGCCCTGGCTGTTGCCCAAGGATGGCAATACGTCGGATTATGGGAACGCTTCACCATCGGCATGTTCCTGGCCTGGCTGGTGTGGTTCACGTTAAACGTGAAACGTATCTTGTACCACGAATTCATTTAAATGAATCCTATTGCCAAACAACATATCGGCCCCTGCGGCATGAACTGCGCCATCTGCGCCGCGTTCCTGCGTGAGAAGAATAAGTGCCTGGGGTGCATGAATAAAAACAAGAACAAGCCGGCCAGCTGTGTATACTGCGTGATCAAGAAATGCCCCAAACGTCTACGCCATGGCTGGGAATATTGCTACCAGTGTGATACCTGCCCGTGCGACCGCCTCCAGCATTTAGATGAACGGTACCGCACCCATTACCACATGAGTATGCTGGCCAATTTGAAATTGATAAAAAACAAAGGCGTGAAAGCATTCCTGGCTGACCAGCGCAAAAAATGGGCGTGCAAAAAATGCGGCGGGACTATTTGCTGCCACAACGGCCTGTGTTACCGTTGTGATGTGAAAAAACTGAAAAATATAAAACACAAGTACCGCTGGGAAGAATAAAAACTATTCAACATAATCAATATATGCCAAAATGGACCTGCCCAGAATGCCACCGGCAATTTGCCAAAAAGGGCCAGCAACATTCCTGCGCCACCAAACCACTCAAAGACCATTTCACGAACAAACTAGAAGCGTACAAACTATTCCAATTGCTATTGAAAAAAATTGAACTGCAAATTGGCAAAATTAAAATACTATCCATCCCATGCTGCATACATCTCTATGGCTCTTATGACTTCATGGCCATCCTCCCCAAAATGAAAGGCGTATTAGAGCTCCGTTTCGCTCTTGACCACACACTGAAAAACAAACGTATCTTTGCCAGTGTCCCGATTTCTTCGACAAGCCACAAAAACTGCCTCCGAATAACTTCCGCAATAGATATTGATGCCGAACTCCTGGGCTGGCTGAAACAGTCATATAGCATGCATGTGAAAGAATAAAAAAGAACCCGACCAAGTCAGGTTCCCGATTCCTTTCATAAAAAACGGAGATTATTTTGTGGCCTTGCGGCATTTACTCTTACGAGTCTTGCGCCGCTTCATTTGGATGGCCTTCATACTGCGGCCTAAGAGGCGGCTCAAGGCGCGATCGTTCAGGCGCCCTGTCGCATGGATAGCCCTGATATTTGCCGGAGTCCAAGATTTTCGGCAATTCCGGACGTCATGCAGCACCGAACGATTGCGCCGGTGGTACTCCAGCCGTTGGATGCGTCGCTTGTCCTTGTTCCGCTGACGCCAGGCTTTTGTAGTAGCCCGATAGCGGACCCAATTCTTCTTGCGCCACTCACGTTGTCTTCGCTGGTCACCTTCGCGCCGGGATTCGTGCGGCGCGCTCCTGCTCCTTTTAACGCCATTGGTTACCAAACAAACTCCCTCTTTTTGAATAGGTACTATGTTTAATGGATAAAAATAGCGCATCCCCAGCCTCATGTCAAGCGCTGGTTAAAAACCCCGCCGCCTGCTAGAATACAGCCTACCATCACGATTGGCCTCTTTGCCGCCCAAATCCCACCAATTTATCCAACTCTCATGCTTCCATACATTCTCATCCTTGTAGTTCTGATCGCCCTATCGGCATTTTTTTCCGCAGCCGAAGCGGCACTTTTGTCCACCAGTTCCGTCCGCGTCCGCACCCTGCTCAAAGAAAAGCGCAGCGGTTCGATGGCGTTGGCAAAACTGAAGCATAAACCCAGACGGATGATCGTCACCATACTTATCGGCAGCAATGTGGTCAGTATTACAGCCGCCTCAATCGTGACGGTTGTAACCAGCCGTACCTTTGGGTCCACATCATTGGGTGTTGCGGCAGGCATACTGACGCTGGTCTTACTGGTATTCGGAGAAATTACGCCAAAAACACTGGCCAGTCGTTATTCCACCAAGGTGTCGCTGATCGTCGCGCGGCCGGTCATAATCCTCTATTACGTTCTCTATCCTCTGGTTGTGGCCCTGGACTGGCTGGCTGAAGCCATAGAAAGCACTGTCAGGCTCAAGCCGCACGCAGCCATTACAGAAGAGGAGATAAAAACCATGATCGAATACGGAGTCGAACACAACGTCGTCTCCCCTTCGGAACAGCTGATTATCAACAGAGCCTTGGTATTCGCCGACTCGACCGCCCGATCAGTCATGATCCCTCTCCAGGACACTGAACTGCTCGACTCAACGATGCTGGTGCGTGACGCTATGCCGCGCATCATTGCCAATGGGTATTCTCGGACTCCGGTATATTACGGCAAAGTGGGGAATATCGTAGGCATCGTGTTGGTAAAAAATATTGCAAAAACGTATGTAGAAAATGGGGGCGACAAACCATTGTCCGACATTATGACAGACGCTCTTTTTGTACCAGAAGGGACACGGATCGATTTCCTGTTCAGGATATTCCAGAAAACGAGGAAGCATTTGGCTGTAGTACATGACGGCAAACACCGTGCCATCGGTATCGTTACTCTAGAAGATTTGATCGAGGAGCTGGTCGGTGAAATTGCCGACGAAAGCGA
>JBAYGJ010000063.1:0-4516 GCA_041666685.1 Patescibacteria group bacterium
CAATGCCATTTCCATAAAACGTACGTATTATGTCAACGATAAGGCCGTCACCTCATTCAATGAAAACGACCTGGTAAAAATCGTCCTAGAGCCGGTAATCGGCGCTAAAGCTATCGATACTGAGTATCAGATTACGGATTACCTGCCGGCTGGTCTAAAGGTCCTGTCATATACGTACAACCGGCTGATCAATTATGATCCGAATCTGGTCTACCCGTACGAAATTAACAAACAGGCGGTAAAATTCTGGAGCGGCAAGCCATCCAGAGCCATGCACTACTACGCGACTGTCGTCAGCAAAGGGAACTTTACCGCAGAACCGACTGTCATCAAGGGTTTCAAGGTTCCGACCAGTCAGGCTTTCGGCCAAACGGCCACCGTCACCATTAAATGATTACCGTTTATAAATTATTCATCGTTGTAGCGGTGGCCGGCGCCCTGATAGGCGCCGGTGCCGTCGTGACGGCACGCCTGGCCGCCAATCACGAACCGGCTATTTCCGAAACAAAAAATACCGGCAGCCTGCCTGTCCTATACTTCAGTCAGACGAACTGGCAGAATGGCCAGCGTCTGGCGAGCCAGGCCGCCACCGCACCATGGCCGACAGTCCACATATCCGGCAGTATCATACCGCACGACATTCTTCATATGGAATACGCTTTTGATGTTATCCAGCATCTGGCCAAACAAAACATTTCTACGGTTGTGATTATCGGACCAAACCATTATGAGCGCGGTGCCGTCAACGTACTCACGGCTGATGTCACCTGGACGACCCCAAAAGGCACGGTTTCTCAGGATAGTACCACCATCAAAAAACTAATCAAATTATACGGAATCCAATCAGATCCAACCGTAGTCCAGGGAGATCATTCTGTCACTGGCATTTTACCGGTTATTGCGCAGTACCTTCCGAACGTCAAAATTATCCCTTTGATATTGAAAGCAGAAACATCCATGGAACAGATTGCCAGTCTGGCCAGAGGACTTCATGATATATTGCCCGCCAACTCAGTGATGATCGCTTCAGTCGATTTTTCACATTATCTGACCGGCGGTCAGGCCGCTGCCAATGATCTCATTACGGCTAAGACACTGCAAGTATGCGACAGTACCGCGATCATGTCTCATGGGACGAGTTTCAATGATTTCGTCGATTCTCCAGGCTCAATCGCCTTATTCCTGGAGAGCATGAAAGCTGTCGGATCTACCAATTCCACGATACTGGCGAATACCAACTCGGGATATTTGATCAACTCCCAGGTGGCACCTGTCACGAGTTATTTCGAAATGGTATACTACAAGTAACCTATGGAAAAAATCGTAAAAAAGAAAAAGTGGATGTCCCCGACGGCTATCGAGAATTCAAAACGATGCCCGCGCTGTTTCTGGCTCCAATACAATAAAGGCCTGCGCCAGCCCGAGGGCATCGTCTCGCGCCTGGCCAACCGTTTTGACGGGGTGATCAAGCAGTACTTCGACCTCTACCGGGTGACAGGGGAGATACCGCCAATGATTTCGGGGCAGGTAAACGGCAAGCTCCAATACCCGTTTCAGGAGGCATACTTCTACCACTACAACGAAAATTACGGCCTGATGGGTAAACTCGACGAATGCATCATCACGCCACAGGGTACGTACACGCCAGTAGACCATAAGACGTCCAGCTCAGACCCGAACCAGCGCGACATGATCCCGGCTTATCAGGTCCAGCTTGATACCTACGCGTTACTGCTGGAAAAAAACCACCGCAAATCTTCCGGCATCGGGCATCTCATCTATTTTTATCCGGCCGAAGGCAAGGCGCTCCATCAGGGCTTCCCGATGGAAATCACGGTCAAGACGCTGAAAACCAACCCTCAAAATGCCCTGACAGAATTCCTGAAGGCAATCAAGATCCTGGAAGGAAAAATGCCAGCTTCATCGTCTGGATGTCCGTTTTGCTCCTGGCACAGGGAAATGAAGAAATACGTCAAACGGACATAAAATAAATACCCGCCCGGCGACCGGGGCAGGTATGCGATACGGGAATCACAGCTCATCTGTTAATTGCGGAACAATCCAATGTTCGTAGACGCACTTGCAGCGTGCATACAAACAACCACTCAGGTGATTGATAGCGGCCAGATATTCCGAATCTAGCGACAGGGGACTCAGCAAAATTGAAAAAGCATTCTCACAGGACACGGCACACCTCCAGACGTGAGCTCTTTTTGTTTCAGTGATTAGTATAATCCCAGGTGGATATTCCTGTCAAAAACAAAATCCCGCCATAAGGCGGGATCCTGTGACTAATGAAGCTAATTTAGAGAATCGCTTCCTTTGCAGCTTTTGCCACGCGGAATTTGACCACTGTTTTGGCCGGAATCTGGATCGTGGCACCAGTGGCTGGGTTGCGGCCCTGGCGTGCGGCCCGGTTCTTTTTCACCAGCTTGCCAAAACCTGGCAGGGTGAATTCACCGTTTGTCTTAACCTCCTTGTACGCCATTTCGGTGAGGAGGTCGAGTAAACCGGCGACATCCTTTTTCGGATGGCCCGACTTCTCGGCGAGACTGCTGATCAATTGAGCTTTGCTCATCTTTGCCATGGTAGTATTCCTTTATTAATTAGCTTATTATTTAAATCTACCTGGTATAAGTATAGCAAATACGTTAGAATAATCTAGTAATTACGGCCTTTTTTAACGAAATTGTATATTATTTAGCTAAGATTAGCCAAAAACAAATACAACAAAATCGGAGGTTTATCGTGAGTAGAGGGCAAAATTCTGATAACAGGGGTAATCCGATTGGCACATTTAACATCCACCAGCGTATGGGGCACCGTCCAAAATTTGCCGGCCGTCCGTGCCGCTGCGACAACGTACCGAATTCAACCGCCTGCAAGAAAACCAAAAAAAGGGGCGGGATGCTCTGTATAAACTGCCGCGCGGTCTGAGCTGATCCGATGGGCGATCACACATAAAGCCGTTTCTACGCGGCTTTTTTTATTTTGTACAAAGCGTATACTTATTTCATATCAAACAACAGTGCCTTTTCGAAACAATTACTGACTTATAAATACGTACCGCGGATATGGCGGTACCCGAACTGCCTATAGTAAAATCAATTTAATATTTATCAAACGAAAATGTCACCTGAACCACCAATTACCATTCCTAACGCATTTGGAAGTCCGCCTCCACAACGACCTGTACTTAAAATTTGGATAATAAGCGTTGTTTTGGTTATTATCATTGCTGCAGGCGGATGGGTCGGGTACCGTTCTATTGCCAACAATAATAAAAACACCAATTCCATGACGAACGGTGGCGACCAAACAAACACTAACAGCACATCGACACAATCATCTGTCGGCACAGTATTTGGTCAGGAGATTGACGAACAGGCCTACTTGGCAACTTTGGCGATGTTCAGCTCCATGTCACAATTAGATTTATTCTCCATCAGTAACCAACTAGGGTTCGAAGGTGATCAAACACCACAAACTGTAGCCCTCTACGTACACAGCCTGCCCCTAGTCATCAAAGAGGCCTTATCACGGATGGGCACTCCATCAACCAAAACGCAGGAACAGCTCATACAATTCCTAAAAGAATCGATTACGGCTGACCAAAAACAGGATATCCTCGATAAAATCTCACTTGATGACAAATATTGGGACACTTTCCTGGACATGACCGCCAGATTATCGCGACAGGATGAGTTTGAAAGTATGGTAAATAAAAAACATCAGAAAGCATTTGATGATCTGTTGAGTCCGATTATAACCTCTATACACGATGCCTTCGTGCAAAAATTGCGCCACAGCACAACCGATGAGCTTGACGCGCTTAGAAACTACACATCCGACAGTCCTGTCCAAACGCGGATAAATGAATTGTTGCCGCTGGCTGATGATAGTTACATAGCTCAGTCAGATACCGCAGATAACGCAGCTATATCATCGCTCCAGCTGCCAAGTACTCTATTGAGCTTTCTGCAATCTCACCAAACGCAACCAAACCAAGTATCAGAAGTTATGCGTGACGGCGACTATTGGTACATGGGCATGGTGCTCAACCCAGCAAAATACCCAGACTTGTCGCCTGGATTTACGCGTGACGACGTTCTGGTAGCCCGGTTCCCATCATACGAACTCATGTACGAATCTATCATACTGACATTGCTCTGGAACGAGGGTTTACAGTCCCATAACATACAGTATAAGGATTACGACGGGTCACTGCTCAACCCGATTGATGTCGATCACGATGGACTCTTAATGTACGTCGAGACCACTTTAGGAACGTCAGATACGGTTGCTGATACAGACCGCGATGGTTACACTGACTTGACCGAATACCAAAACGGATTTAACCCTAACGGAACCTGAGCACCCCGTGGGGATGCCATATAGGTACTGTAACATCAAACTTCTACAAACTTACAACGCTAACAATAATCATTATGACTGAACAAACATTCAAAGAGGAGATTAAGGTTTCAGGCCAGCAATTGGTCGAAACGGTAAAAAA
>JBAYGJ010000064.1:0-3896 GCA_041666685.1 Patescibacteria group bacterium
ATCTCCTCAGTGACCAGCACACCAGGATGTTCGCGCAAATATTGGAATAATGAGCTACCAGACTTAAAAATTATTGGGTGGTCATTTTTCTGGTAATCCTCCAAAATCCCCGATTGTTTATTAAGTAACAGGAATGTAACATCCCGCACTTCCAGGGTTTCCTGAAATTCACTGCTGATACGGTTAATAAGCTGGCCAAATTGCAACGAAGATGACAGCACATGTCGCAGTGTACGCGCCTCTTCCCTGGCCGTCTGTTTTTGAGCGTAAAATACATGATCAACCAATTTGAATAAAAATCTTCGTAATGGCTCAATAGTCAGTACCACGATAAGCACAAGAATTATTGTTGCTGTTTGCTCTGACCAGTTATATTGCTCAACCAAGTACTGCTGTGAAAAAATGAGTAAGTATAAATAAAGAAACAATACAATGGCAATTGAAATGAAATGTACAACGCCTTTTTTTATTATTACTCTAATATCTAAAAAACGATACCGCGTAATGCTATACCCAATTATTGAAACGAATATTAATGACATGACTGAATCGAACGTGGCATATTTATAAACACTAAAAATTGGCAATACACAATCCAGAAATAAAACAATAGCCGTAGGAATAATTATCCCTAAAAAAATGTAATTATATTGTACTCGACGCAGGCCGATCGTAGTCCTCCATTCCTTGAAGAATACCCATAGGGCATACAAAGTTGTAATTACTATCAGTGTACTGAACCAAAAATACAAAAATCCCGGCTTAAAATTAAAACCAAAGTCGGTTATTGATACCTCTTCGCCAATTAGCCAATTCGGGATCATGACTGCTATAGCTGTAAATACTGTTAAAAAAATAACGCCGTATGAGATAATTTTTGAAACATTCTGCTTGGTAAAGCTTTTTACCCACATCAATATCAACATTGGGATTAAACTGCCGACAGCATAAGCTAGATTTATCCATGGATAACGGACATTCTTCAAATAAATAAAATTAGCCAACGCCCACAATGCCGTTACGAGGGCTAGCAGAATAAATTTTTTATTTGCCTCATTCTTTACGGCCTTGCGGTAAATAAGCAGCGCCAAAATAATATTCAACAAGCAGGAAGTTAATGCGACAATCGAAGCAATATTTATTACGCTCATAGCTTTATTTACCCTTTAAATTCCTCGTCTTTTTTAATTATCTCTTCAATTAATTCCCTTAAAAAATCAGCTTTGGCCAGCTTGCGTTTTTTTGACTTCCAGTTGAGATAACGCTCAATTTGCGGTGTAATACGCAGTGTAAATTTAATATTCGGCTTTTCCTGGCGGGATATTCCCTGAGTGGCCACCCAATTTAAAAGTGATTCTACGAGATCACTCTTGGTATACCCCTTCATGCTTACTGACTGCGGTGTATTTTTCTTGGTCAGGTACCCTTGGGCCACTTTTTCCGGAGTCCCCTTCTGGTACAGGTATAACAGCGGCTTTTTCTGGGAAATGGCATAGGCCAACAGGTAGCCGATCTCCTGGTCGGGTTTTGACGCTTCCACAATAATACCGTCCATTTTATCCAGAAGAATCTCACCGGTCTCATTCATACGCTCCAGGTCCTCTTTCTTGAAATCCGTATTATTCTCGTCTGATGAGGCTACGACAAACACGCCGGCACTGCGGAGTGAATTAATGATAGTTTTCACGTTCTCCGCAATTTCAGTGTTTGTTATCAATGGTGAAAAGAAATAAAGCCTCATAAGCCATTCTCCCACATTAATATCCTGATCTTGCCGACATCCTTTGTCTGTCCAAGAGACCACATAAATTTGACAAACGTAGTTTCAAACGTCATGTCATTGACCACGATGTATTCACGCTTTTTCTTTTTTGACTCCAATGCGAAAGAATTGTGCGCAACAATCGGGATGCGTTTCTTGAATGCCTGTTCCAGTACCGGACGGAATGAGTCGGGAAACAAGTTCGTGTTGAAACTCCGGACTATGATCCCGTGAGCGCCGGAGTCTATCATGTTTTTTAGGTTTTCCGGTGTCGCACCCGGATAGAGCTGGACCAGTTGGACGTTTTTATCAATGGCATCCAGCAGCCTTGCCTTTTGGTCAGTCCGATGCTTCACGGTTTCCAACAATTTGATGCCGAAATCCACCTTACCAAGCAGTGTATCGCCTTCTGCATCAAAAAAATTAAAGGAAGGCGTTTCGCTTTTTATTGTATGAGTCGCGCGTGTCAGCCTGTTGCCGAACATGATGCATACTTCACCTACGTCCATCGTGGCCACCTGCAACGCATTGATGAGGTTAGCTTTGACGCCCAATGATTTGTAATCGGTAATCAAACCCGACAGGTCCTGCGGCTTTTTTTCACTGCCAGTCGTAACCAAAGGCGAGCCGGTGAAGACAATCGGCTTGACATGGGGCTGGATCATGAATGACATCATGGCCGCGGTATAGACCATCGTATCAACGCCGTGCGTCACCACGAAACCGTCAAATTTTTGGTACCGTTTGAAAATTTCCCTGCCAAGCTTTACCCACATTTCCGGCTGAATCTCTGATGGATCCCCTCCAAAAACGAAAACCGGCTCAATATCAGCAATCAAGCTTAATTCTGGCACAGCATCCAGCCAAGCCTTAATATCCTTGGCCTGGCGGACAGCCTGCACGCCGCGGTCGGTGATGATCCCCGACCCGCCACAGAACAGTAATGCTATTTTTGGCTTGGTTGCTGGCATAAATTAATAAATACTCTTGTCGTCTCGACTGAGTCCTTACGAAGTAAGGACGTGTGGTGAGACCATCATGCAGCTATTCACCAACAAACCGCATAATGGTTTCTCGGCTCTACTTCGTATCGCTCGAAACGACAGTTGGACCTTCCTCCCTCACCGTTTTCCACTGAGCTACTTTCCTGATAAAAAACATTAATAAAATTACAACAATGAGTGCGCCTATAGTATTCATTAACATATCATTGGCCGTGTCGACACCATCACCGAGGCGGACACCGACCGCGCCGCGGAAAACATCCTCCAGGTATTCTTCCAGTTCGTAACACGACCCCAGCGCCATGGTAAATCCGACGGTCATCAGTCCGGCCATATATTTCCCCATGAACATCCGCCCGGCATTGCGTGAGCGCCATAAAATGTAAAAAATCAGCAAAGCGGTCATGCCGCCGCCGAGGACATGGGCAGCCTGGTCATACCAGCTGTAAATCACGTACCAATGCTTGATATCCCCCATGGCGTCAAATGACCCTGAAGTAAGGACAGCCAAAAACACGAACCATGGTAACGGCTCGCCAGTTGTTTTCTTGACGCGCCAAGACATGAATTCCACGAGCGACCATACGACGGACATGGTGAAAACCAGTCCGAACCAGGTGAAGGCCAGCGAGAAATGGAGAATCCCGACCCAGTTCAGTGTCTCGAAACAGATCCAGCCCAGGAACCCTGCACGGATGATGTTGGTGAGGATTGTGTTTGTTTTACTCATTATCGTATGTTATTTAGTAATTATTGATTATGTCATCCTGAAGCCGAGGGATAGAGATTCCGGGTCAAGCCCGGAATGACTGAGGGGGTTTGTTGTATTGTCATCCTGAACTTGATTCAGGATCTCATTTTTCAAACCAATCAACAGCTAAGTCCTGATATTCTCTATTATTTGATTCAATCAATTCTTGCTTCCATTTTCTTTTCCAGTTCTTCAATTGCTTCTCCCTGGTAATGGCTTCAAGTGCGGTTGGGAATTTTTCGTAATATACCAACTTGTTAACATTGTACTTACTAGTAAAACCCTCAACTTCCTTTGTCTTATGCTGTTGAATGCGTCCCTCCAGATCACCAGTCATTCCTATATACAACACCGAATTGAATTTATTCGTCAATATATA
>JBAYGJ010000065.1:0-3856 GCA_041666685.1 Patescibacteria group bacterium
AGGTGCGTCGCTCATTACCATTCATGGCCGAACCTACAAACAAGGCTTTGCCGATAATGCTGATTGGCAGCCGATTTACGAACTGAAAAAAAAGCTTGCCATACCTATTGTCGGAAATGGCGACGTGCAAGATATACATGACGGCATGAATAAAATAAACAATCTAGACGGTTTTATGATTGGCCGGTCGTCAATCGGCAATCCTTGGGTATTTTCCCTGGATACAGTTCCGGCTTTTTCCGAAAAAATTTCCACTATAATAAATCATGTCAAATATTTAGTTGAACTGAAAGGAGAAAAGATCGCTTTTTTGGAAATCCGAAAAAGTCTATTGGCATACGTCAAAGGTCTGCCTCATGCTTCGAAATATCGAAGTAAATTAGTCAGGGTCGAAACACTGCAATCGATTAGTGATATACTTAACGAAATAAGTTCACAGGCGTTATGAGCAATACCATCAAACAGTTTATCGCCGCCAAGGCATTTATCACATTTGGTAAAAAAATCCTCATCATACGGGAATCTGGTACGCATGCAACGAACACCCAGGTCGGCAAGTTTGATGTCATCGGTGGACGAATTGAACCGGGAGAAAACGTCATCGACGGATTACGCCGTGAAGTGAGGGAAGAATGTGGGCTGGAAATAACCATCGGTCAGCCGTTTTTTGTCAATGAATCCCGGAATGAATGGCACAGTGAACACTGGCAAATTATCCGAATTTTTTTTGATTGTACGACCAGTTCTGACCAAATCATACTCAACGAAGAGCACGATCAGTTCAAATGGATTGACCCAAAAAATTATCGTAAAGAACGTGTGATAGAAAACCTCTACCCGGCGTTTGATGAATTTTTAGCAATAAAATAACGGTCTACGAACTGCAGACCGTTGACAGAATTTTTCTCTCGCGATCGATGCTATTTATGGCTACTGATCGTTAGCCTGCCGATACCATGACACCGACCGCAGCGGTGATTTTTCTTATGCCCTTGAGGGACATACTCGCCGCTGCCATGACAGGTATGGCATTGGGCAGACGGTGATTTTAGCCTGACTTTCCCCTTCCCTTCGCAGGCTGGACATTTTTCGCCGTCTCTCTTTCCAGTCGATTTGCAATACGCACAACCAACATTTTCGTAATCCTGATGATCTTTCATCATTCCTCCATGAATAAAATGTGAACAATATTTATTTTGTGTCTGAAATAATACCTTAGTATATATATACTGTCAATACTGCCATCGGACAATTCTATTGACAGGCAAATCACTTTTCGGATAAAATGTAAAAAATTATTGTGGAAAATTGACCCCCCTGTGTTTGGCTAGCCTTAGCGGGATCCCCTCCCTTATTGAGGCGAAGCAGTGGTTCGATTCCACTGGGGGTCGGATATTTGTACCTATTGCGGGTATAGCTCAGTTGGTAGAGCGCTATCTTGGTAAGATGGAAGTCGGGAGTTCAATCCTCCCTACCCGCATTGAACATCGCAGGAGTAGCTCAACGTTTTTAGAGCACCGAACCTAGTATTCGGAGGCTGATGGTTCGAATCCATCCTCCTGCTAAGCATACTCAAGCAGTCGATCCGATCGACTGCTTTTTTACACACGGCTTCTGACGTCAATCGCCCGCTCAGCCCAGAGTTACTGTTCCGGGGCAACCCAGAAATACTTCCGGTACATCTCATAGGTCGTAACCATCAGGATCATGATCACCGGACCGTAAATAATCCCCAGTACGCCAAACACCTGGAGTCCGCCGAGTACCCCAAGAATGACCAGGGCAGGATGGAGCTCGGCCTGTTTGGATACCAGTTTCGGACGGAGATAATTATCGATATTACCGATGATCAGTACGCTTGCCAATATCAACATGATACCCTGCCATACTCCGCCGGTGGCCACCAATACTATTGCGATAGGTATCAGGATAAATCCATATCCGATGACAGGAATGACGCCCAGAAATATCATTAACAACGTCCAAAATAAAACATACGGTACACCGGCAATTGCCAGGAATACCCCCGCTAGCCCGCCCTGGACCAGAGCCACAAGCAACGTTCCCTTGACCATGGATTTTGACATTTCAACCACCCGTGTAGCGTAGACAGCATCGATTCGGTCATTCAACGGGCTGGCTTCCTCAAAAAATTTCAGGAGTTTGTGATGCAGCGGAAAAAGCGTATACAGCAATATCAAGAACAAAATGATCCAGGTAATGGAGTTAAACGCGCCAGAACCGATGTCCGGCAAACGTTCCAGGAAAAACGAGCCGATGGCCTGCGCACCCCGGTTGATGCTTTCCTGTGCTTTTACTACGGTAAGCGGTTCCTGATTGCCTGGCACATACGCATAGACGTCGTTAACCCGCTCAACGACGCGTTCAAGGGTGATGCTGTTGGCGTTACCGGTAAAATCATTTTTAAACTGGATAATCTGCTTGACCGTCAATCCACCGATAGAAACAACAGGGATAAATACGACCAGAAATACAAATACTACTGACAGCAAAGCGGCAACCTTCTGCCTGTTTGAAAATATCCTTAGAAAAAAATTGTATATGGGTTTGAAAATCAGTGTCGCCAAAAATGCCAGCACGATGGCGGAAAAATACGGTTTCAGCACCATATACGACAGATAAGCAATGATTGCGGCAATAAGATAAAAAAATGGTTGTTTGCCGCCTACAGTAAACTTCATACAATTACCTTTTTTACAACTGCTGATGCACAGGCATGCTTAAATTTTTTCTTTAAAATTTTTCCGGTATCTCTTCTTTACGTCCTGCCAGGTAAACCGGTGCGTCTGCGTTCCATATGTTTCTACCGAATACACGCTTACCACAGCGCCTAGCCGGCCAGCCTGTTCCAGGGGCAAGCCCAGTTGCAGCCCCTTGATGAACCCTGCCCGATACGCGTCACCGGCACCGGTAGGATCCGAGGTATTCTTCGGTTTGGCCGAGGGTATCAATATCTTTTTTCCCTCTGAAAAAATTACCGAACCTTTACTCCCTTTAGTCGTAATGACAAGTGGAACGTTTTTGAAAAGCGTAGCTATCGGCCAATTAACTTTTTTCAGCACCATAGACAGCTCATAATCATTGGAGATGAAACTATGAGCACCTATAAGCCCATTTATAAGTTCCTGGCGGTTAAACGAAGTGATCTGTTGGCCCGGATCGAACATATATCGTGTCTTCGTCTTTTTACACTGCCTGATATCATTCAGCATGTCTGGCTTGTTTTTTGGAGAGACGACCATGAATGTTCGTGCGCCCAGCAGCCGGGCAGGAGGCAATGCACCGTGACACGACATAGCGCCGGGGAAAAAACCTGAAATTTGATTATCATCATTATCCGTAATAATATAAACGGAGGCGGTCGGATGCGATTTTACTGATTGGGAATAACGTAAATCAACGCGATGTTGGCGACACCACGCCTGGTATTTGATGAAATCATTGCCGAATGTGGAGAGAACATGTGGTTTTTCCCCAAGCAGTGCCAGTGAATAGGCTATGTTGCCGGCCGTACCCCCGAAACTCTCACGGAAGGTATGCACGTGGAAACTGACATTCAAGACATGGAGGTTCTCCGGCAGAATATGGTCGCGGAACCGACCGTTAAAATTCATAATCCGGTCATAGGCCAGCGAGCCGGAAACGAAAATATATGAGTACGTCTTCATGGTAACAGTATATCACAAAACCGGCCGTCAGTGGTGGTATGGGCGATCGCTAACTCTAAGAATATGATTTCAGGGATTCTGAAACGTCAATAGACGTTACTGGACGTTTAACCAGCGGCATCTGGGCCAGTGTTGGGATACCATCTTCATAAATCGGTTTTTGGACT
>JBAYGJ010000066.1:0-3769 GCA_041666685.1 Patescibacteria group bacterium
AGGATTGGCTTTTCCTCGACATCAAGCATATTGACGAAATCTACAAGTTTTTTATTTTGTACGGCCTCAAACTCATGCCCCAGCATTTCCACCGCAGGCTTATTAATAAATAATATGTTACCCATCCCGTCAGTCGCAATAACACCGTCACCGATGCTTTCCAACAGTGACTCGTATTTTTTCTTTTCGTCCAGTGTCTGCTTCTCCTGTTCCTGAATTTTTTTGAAAAAATTTTTTCGGTCTGAAATGTCCCGGACAGTAGCGTACAGGACGTCTTTGCCTTCCCGTTTGGTTTTTGATAACTGAACATCCGCAAAAAATTCTTCCCCATCAATCCGCTTATGGGTCCACTCGAAAAGGTTCTCCCCATCTTTAATTGCTTTTCCGATCATTTTTTTTGCTTTTTCAACCGAAAGGCAACCGTCTGGCTGCTTTTTCGGAGACAGCTGCCAGGGTTCATACGATAAAAACTCGGTTTCGTTTTTCGCCTTGAACAATTTTACGGCGGCAGGATTCCCGGATGTAAATTTCCACAAGGGTGGTTCCAGAGTCATTAAAGCGTCTCGGGATATCATAAAAAGACTTCGGTACTTCTCCTCACTACCGTTCGGAGAGCCCGGGGGAATTTTGAGTCCGGAAATATCGGTATGTACCACGACATACACTTCCCCATATGTTGTATGGTGGATAATTGTCGAATTTGAATAACTCCAAAAAATTGAACCGTCTTTTTTTATACGGCAGACTTCCCCCTGCCATTCACCATTTTTTTTAATAAATTCACGGATATCGTCACGTGTCGGCCCGGAATTTAAATCAGCCGGCGCATAAAGTATGGCAGTATTTTTTCCTACCATTTCACCATCTGAATAGCCGAACATTTTTTCACATTTGGGATTTGTATAAATTATTGTGCCGTCAGTAACGGTTGACAAAAAAATTCCTGTAGTAATATTTTTCAGTATTTCATCTTGAAGCTGGTATTTTTCAATTATGCTTTTGCTTTGCGTAGCCTTAACCATTGCTTTGTTCTATATATTTATTTAGTTTTTAATTACAGATATATACTTTACCAAACTACTGTCAGCATTCGTAAAAATAATAATGTACGTCAAAAAATAAGTAATCCCAAAACTACTTATTCCAAATGCCTCAGAAACTTCTTTGTTTTTATTCCTGTCATGCCCTGGAAATTTTACTCCTACTTAAACTTCCTACAGGTGAAGATCCAACATCCCGGCCTTTATACCAGATGACCGCTTGAAATCCCCTATTCAGCTCAAAAAGTCAATCCGAATGAAGTAATTATAACAAAAAAACCGCCTCTAGTCAAACTGACGGATATGATACAACGCAGTGGGATATTTTCCTGGCGGGGCCATGAGGGATCGAACCCCAATCCTCGGTTTTGGAGACCGATGTTCTACCATTGAACTATAGCCCCCCAATGAAAAATCCTACTTTGTCTCTTTATGCATCGTGTGCTTTTTGCACCATTTGCAGTATTTCTTCATTTCCAGCCGCGTTTTCAGAATCTTCTTGTTTTTCTTTGAATGATAGTTGACGCGCTTGCACTCAGTACATTCAAATTTTACCAGATTGTCCTGTGACATAAAATAATTTGATTAATATGATTATATATTTTTCTGCGTGGAGCCAACGGTCGGACTCGAACCGACGACCTACTGTTTACAAAACAGTTGCTCTACCAGCTGAGCTACGTTGGCATTTGGGTGGAGTAGGATTCGAACCTACGAAGCCCGGAGGCACTTGATTTACAGTCAAGTCCATTTGACCACTTTGGTATCCACCCCCATTTTTTAAAAAAACGTATCAGCCTGACTAGTACATGATCAGAATGTTTATCCTGCCAGAGCCGTTGGCCAGAATTGAACTGGCGACCTACTCCTTACCATGGAGTTGCTCTACCAACTGAGCTACAACGGCTCCGGCGTGACAAACAGGATGTGAACGTTCACTTGGCTTTTGACAATACTTTCCGATATTCCTTGAGTTTTTTATTGTCAGGATTCACCTCTTTCAGCTTATCGATATATGGCCTGGCGACGTCGGGTTTCTCCAGCGCGATCGCCATTTCAATAGCCAAGTCAAGGTAGCGAGGATTGTTCGGTTCGAGTTTCAGGGCTTCCTGAAAATGTTCCAGCGCTTTATCCTGTTCCCCTTTTGCCTGGTACACTTCTGCCAGGTCTACCTGGTACCCGGCTACCCGGTTGTTCAGCGAGATTGACTGCAGGTAATCCTTCTCCGCTTCGGCCAGGTCCCCCTGGGATTTGGCGATTTGCCCGAGGTGTTCATAACTGGTGTCGTCAGTGGCATTGATCTTGATCAAGTATTTGAAAATTTCCTTCGCGTGATCATAGTCCTTCTTTTTCAGGTACAGGTCGGCTAGACCGTGATATGCCTCCTTGTACCGGGCATCCAAACTGATCGCTTCAATAAATTTCTGTTCCGCTTCGGCATCCTGGTCCTTGTCCGCCAGCGATTCAGCCTCGGCCAACAATATAGTTTTTCTTTTTTCGTTCGGCAATTCCTCTACTTCCGCCTCACTTACTTTCTTCTGGTACCGCTGCTCCATTTCTTTCAGGAAGTTGCGTATTTTCTGGATAACGGGGATCCCGGTAGATTCACCGCCCGACGGTTCAAAATACTTCTTTATGTTAAACACTTCCAGTTTTCTCTTGAGCCGCCCTTCCATCAGTTCTGATTTTACCTTTTCCTGTTTGTGTTTGGACAGCTTCTGTATATCGATGGACGAGATGATCGGGAACTTCTTTGAGATAAGATAAATCACGCCGCCCAAACAGACAATAATAACACCGATGGCAATGAAGTCAAGGATCATACTTTTTTTACGTCCTTAATGGGCACTTCCACTATCGTATTGTCGATCAGTACCGTGACAGTCTGCTTGATCACGTTGGTGCCCGTCACTCGTCCGGTGCCTTGCTTGGTTTTGACTGTGCTGTCCACCGCGGGAAAATGCTTCAATTCTGACTCATAGAAATCCTTCTCATAGGACAAACAGCACATCAACCGGCCGCACCCTCCGGAAATCCGGTCACTGCCGCGGCTATGCACCTGCTGAAGCCGGGCGTATTCGGTAGTGACGCTAGTCATATTGTTAAGGAATTTCGTGCAGCAGAGTTCACGGCCGCATGGCCCGAAGCCTCCCATCCGTTTGGCCTCATCGCGAATGCCGACCTGCTGGAGCCGGATGGATTTCTGGAATTTTTTTGCCAAGTCTTTCACCAATTCCCGGAAATCGATCCGCCCCTCTGCCGTAAAGACGAATGTCACTCGCCCGCCGTCAAAGGAAAAATAACAGTCGACCAGCTTCATTTCCAGCTGGTACTGCAGGACGCTGGCCCGGGCGACGGATAAAATCTCTGCTTTCCGCGACTCCTCGTGCTTGACGCGAGCCAGGTCATCGGTCGTGGCGACCCGGACAATCGGACGCAGCGGTTCGGTGAAATAATGCTCGTCATGTTCCATGACCGTAACGGCCCGGCCGATTTCGAGCCCGGCATCAGATTTGACGATCACCCGGTCGCCGACGCGCACCTGCAGACCTTCCCCGTCAAAATGCGTCACGCGATCCCACGGGTTGAGTTGGACTCCGATCGCTTTCTTTATCATAACGAAATGCGTTTGAACCCTTTTATTTGGATATTCTCCCCCAATTTCAGAATACGTTCCTGGATAAGCTGTTCAATCGTTTTTTTGTCTTCTTTGATGAACGGCTGTTTGA
>JBAYGJ010000067.1:0-3687 GCA_041666685.1 Patescibacteria group bacterium
TAAGTTTTGCCGGAGTGTTAAATGCTCAAGGAGTCATCCCTAGTTACAGCCCACTCGGTCAGATCGTCCAGACCGCTACTTTTGGCGTATTTGCCAATAACGAAAGTAATCCGAGCGCATGGGAATTTAACGCTGCCAGTTCGACGGTAGAGATGGCCACCAGTGCCGGCTGTGGCGATGGTATTGTCCAGACAGAATTAGGGGAAGAATGTGACGGCAATACTCGGGCTTGTACAACCGCAGAAGGTTTGGCTGGAACACAAGGATGCTATATGGGCAGCGGCAACCCATATTATTCAGATACTCAATCGTCGTGTACATGGTTATCCGCGTGCACGGCTTTACCGACAATCCAATTTTTGTCATCAACTGGCTACGGCAATGAATCGACGACCCCGGTCAGTATTACTATCTCATTGTCTAGCGCGCATACTGCTGCCATTACCGTTGCTTATTCGGTTATAGGAGGCACGGCGGGTAATGGCGGAGTTGATTACACATTAGGAGTCGGTACAGCCTCAATCCCGGCAGGCAGTACATCGGCCAACATTTCACTCAGCATTGAAAATGATACTGATATTGAGCCGGATGAAAATATTATTATTGACTTAACGTCCCCGGTTAATGCGCGGTTAGGGGAGAAATACCGGTTTACATACACTATCAAGGATGATGACAGCCCTAGCGCATATTGTTCCGACAGCGACGGTGGCAGGACTTACACCCGGCTCGGAGAAGTGAATTGGTATAATTACGACGATGGGGCCTATCAACAGCAGTCAGACGTGTGCCGTGATAAGCCGAACGGGGTCAATAAACGATCCGGGGCATATTTGATAGAAGCGACATGCGAAGGATCACAGGGGGTAAATCCAACAGGAACTGGTTTGTCGACGATTGCCTATAAGTGTCCGTATGGCTGTAGTAATGGCGCATGTTTGCCCGCCGGTTCGAAAGCAATTGCTCCGCCTCTGGGCATTAAAACGCCAGAGCTTCCGGTCGGTTTGAATTTTTTCGCCTATGCGAAAAACCTCCGGAATGGGATGACGCTTTCGTCCGGGAATGTAAGTGGGCTTGACGGAGCAGAGATCATTACAGGCACTCCGGCAGGTTTGGCGCCACAAGTGCAGGTTTTTAACAATAAAGGAAAAGCCATCACGCAATTCTTTGCCTATGACAGCGGCTTGCGTAATGGAGTCGTAACTGCCAATTGTGATCTCAATGGGGATGGATATAATGAAATTATTACTGCCCAGAACAAAGGGGGTTGGCCACTTATTAAGATATTTACGAACAAGGGAAAACTGTATAACAATGGATTTCAGGCACTGGATAAGAAGTTTAAAGGTGGCTTAAATATCGCCTGCGGCGATGTCTATGGCGATGGTAGCCCGGAAATTATTGTTGCGGCGCAGACGGGTGGCGGACCTTCGGTCTACGTGTACACGCCAGCCGGAAAACTGTTGGCGACTTTTTCAACTTTTGACAAAAAAACGTTCCGTGGCGGAATAAATGTAGCTGTGGCGGATTTCGACAGCGATGGCATCGATGAAATCGTTACAGCGCCGCAAGTCGGCCCGCCCACAGTAGTCGTGGTGAAAATCAAACGGAATGGTGCAGTCCGGTATGCGCCACCCTTCAATGTTTTTGACAAGAACTATAACGGTGGAGTCGGCATCGCGACTGGAGATGTGAATGGCGATGGATTGTCAGAGCTGCTGGTTACTGTCGGTCCAAATGAACAGCCAATCGTAAAAGTGTATTCTGAGTCTTTCGGTTATCTTAATCAGTTTTATGCGTACCCAATATCATTTAAGGGGGGCGTCGTGTTGACTGTGGGAGATGTCGATAACAATGGAGTTGATGAAGTAATTGTTGCCCCACGATCTGCCGGTGGGCCACAGGTTCGCTCGATCAGCTTATTGGATAGCGATTATGATGGATTGACCGATACGCAGGAAAAAATGATGGGCACAGACCGATTGAATGCGGATACAGATAAGGACGGTTCCCTCGATGGGGACGAAGTCGGACTTGGGCATAACCCGAGGAAGAAGTAACAGAAATTCAAAAATAGTAACAGAAAAAAATCGCCTCCTTATCGGGGGCGATTTGTTTTTGGTTATAAGGTTCAAAGAAATGTCAGTGTGGTTCGCAGCCTGCTTTGTTGGCGGGCAGGCAGACGGAATCGGGAGGCGTAGCCACGCTTAGCTCGGCCGGAAGCGTATCAGACGGATCGACCGGCGTCGCTGTCCAGAGGATGAACCTCTGCTTGGTCGTATCTGCGTACGTCCGAAGTTCAATGTACTCGGAAGCCTGGTTGTATTCCAGGGTGCCCGTTTCCGTCTGGAACTGGTAAGTCGTCTGGCCGGTCGTGAGGCATCGCTGTGCTGTTGCCATCGGCATGTCAGTTATGCGTGTTGTTATATAGATACTGACGCTAAGCGTCGGGCACGTATCCAATTCCCGCTGGCGGTTCCTGTGGCTGAAATAAATCCTACAGTCGGGATTGGCGATAATCGGCGTCTGGGGCAACCGGATGCCGTGGCCGGAATTGAATTCGGCGACCGTCATGCCGAAATTGCTGAGCGATGCGTGAGAATGGTAAACGGTATCATCGTCATGTGCCGTTGACCAGGCTTTCCGCTGTTCGACTGCCAGGATGGAGTCCAGAACGGCGAATTCACTGACGATCTGTGCGGGGGTAATGTTTTCCTGCTGGCACCATTTTGTGAGGTTGGTGTCGGTTGTCCAGGCGAATGGCCATGACGTGAACATGACCAGGATAATGGTAAAGAGCATGTAAACCCTCCTTGGTTTGTAAAGCGTTCATTTATTTTTTTACTTTTCAAATAATACTATTTGATTTTGGGAGATTTGTCAATCTGTGGCGGGCAGAATGGCAGTTATGGCAGGCAATAAGCCACTGGAGTGGATCTGATAGTTATGAGGGCTATGTTACTGGGTAGTATTATTTTTTTGGCTAAGATTGGTCATTTCTGATAAAATGAAAAAAATACCCCTTGATTAATAGGCGGAAATGCATTAGAATGGAGCCGCATTGTGGATATTTATTCAAGAAATTGAGCATCAGGTGATCAGGAAAAAACCACGAAAAAGCAAAGGAATACGCACCTAATATTCACGCAAGGCCGACAACATCTTTCTGAAGATTTTTTGGCCTTGGGGGTGCGACCCCTCCTGGAACATTTTTATAGTAGATAAAATCGTATGGCGGATCAGCCCAAAACAGCCTGGTGGCAGCCTGCCCTGACCATTTTTTATGAAGTGACCGGCTGGATAGTGGTACCGATCGTCTTTTCACTTTTTGTCGGCCGGGCGCTGGACAGGAAATTCGGCACTGAACCATGGTGGTTTCTCGGATTGACTGCAGGCGCTTTCATCATTACCACAGTCGGGATAGTGCGCGTCGCCAGCAAATACCTGAAGCAAATCGAGGAAAAGGGGAAAAAGAAACGAGCCAATCAAACAACCGATGAGCGAAACAACCAGCACAACTAACACGGCGGAAGCTTCATCTCAAAACGTGAGCCACGAGGTGACGTTGTTTGCCGAGCCGGTTTTTGATATCGGGAAATTTACCGTTACCAACGCCCTGATCAATACTTGGGCGGTAGTTTTGATTATTATAATTGCCTCATTGGCCATTCGGAAAAAAATTGCCAA
>JBAYGJ010000068.1:0-3567 GCA_041666685.1 Patescibacteria group bacterium
TGGCAGACGCGAATGTCCATTTGCAACAATTGGACCAGGCCAAGAGCGAATTCGTATCCATTACGTCTCACCAGTTGCGCACGCCGATGACTGGCATCATGGGCTATCTCTCAATGATCCTGCAGGATGATTTCGGCACGGTGCCGAAGAAGCAGGCCGGAGTTATTGCCATGTTGCTTCAGGAATCACAGCGCATGATTCGCCTCATCAATTTATTCTTGAATGTCAGCAAGATAGAATCCGGAAAAATGGAACTCATGAAGAGGTCTATTAATATCCACGACGTCATCGAAAAAGTCATGACTGTCGTACGCAAATCTGCCGAAGACAAGAAACTCAAATTAATTTATTCCAAGCCAAAATCCAAACTTCCGTTGATTGTGGCTGACCAGGACAAGCTCGGTGAAGTGGTGCTGAACCTGGTGGACAATGCTATAAAATATACGGATGCTGGTAGTATCACTGTCAGCGTGGAAAAGGAAGAGAGCAGTTTGCATGTGCGGGTAAAGGATACCGGCCGCGGTATTGCGCCGGAGGAAGCAAAGAAGCTGTTCGCCAAATTCGTGCGCGGGTTCGGTATCGCTCAGGTCAACCCGGACGGGTCCGGATTGGGCCTGTATGTTGCTCGCCGTTTGATTGAAGCTCATGGTGGAGAAGTCTGGGTAGAATCGGAGGGTGTGGGCAAGGGTTCGACATTCCAATTTACCGTCCCGATCGCTAAAGACGTGACCAAAGCAGATGGCGTCGGGTACGGGTTGTAAACGGCTGTAAAAAGTTTTTCCGGTGCATTGAAGAAATGCACTTTTTGTGGTATAATTTTTATACCATGAACGTAACAACCTTACATAAATTTTTCACATATCTCCAAAAAACGTACACCATCCACGCACCGGTCAAAGACGGCAGCGAATTGTATGTAAAGCCGGTGGTTGATTATGCGGATGTCGATTTTTCCAATAAGATTCCGATAAATACCTTCAAGCCCGTCCTCCTGCCGAAACGAGAAGCGCTGTTCGATTTCAAGAAGGGCAAACTTTTACCGCTAAAAATGCAGTACACTCCTGAGTGTGCTTTTTTGATGTCCGTCGTGGACCTGAAAGCGGTCGGGTTGTTTAACCAGACGTTCGAGCATGACCCGTACTATCAGAAGAAAAGGCAATCAACCCTGCTGATCGGTCAGGCTTTTTTTGAGGGATCGGGATTCTGTGGGCACGTACGGGACTGTTACGAAGAGGACATCCTGGAGCATATCGTCTTTGACATCATGCTGATCAAGTCCAAGAAAGGCGAATGGAAAGTGTCCACCGGCTCGGAAAAAGGTCAGGTCACGCTGGAAAAGTTCGGATACAAAGATTTTGAACATATAGAATTTGCCGGTCTGCTGAAGGAGCAGGGTGTAGACCCGATGCTGGAGATCCACCGCAAGCAGATCGTAGAGGCGTCCAACGACGCCTGGGACCACTGGGGTGAGATATGTACGGCCTGCGGTAAGTGCGCAGTAGATTGCCCGACCTGCTATTGTTTTGATATCGACGACGAGCCTGATACCAAAGAAAAAGGGGCCGGTCAGCGTGTCCGACGATGGACGACCTGTTTCTATAACAACTTTTCCGAAATCGGTGGCGGATACAAGTTTATGAAAACGAACGCGAAGCGCATCCAGAATTGGTATACGCATAAGTGGGTGCGCACGCCGAAAGAGTTCCAGATCATGGGCTGTGTCGGCTGCGGGCGGTGCGACAAGGTCTGCCCGGTCGGTATCAAACGGGCTGACGTGTTCAAATGGATGGACGAGCATAAAGATCAGAAGTATAAGAGTAAGAAAAAATAGCATGCTAAACCCCTACCAAACCCAGGAAGCGGTAATACTGAAAGTCCGTCAGCAGACGCCAGGCATCAAGTCGTTCCAGTTCAGGCTGAAGAACAACAAAGATTTGGGCTATACGCCCGGACAGTTTTTTGTGTTTTCAGTGCCGGGAATAGGAGAGTCTGTATTTGTACCGACAGAAATACATGATGCGAAAAACATTTATGACATCGCCGTGCAAAAGGTAGGTAATGTAACTGCCGTGTTCCACAAAATGAAGGCTGGTGATACCTTCGGCATCCGCGGTCCCTACGGCAACGGTTTTGACCTGAAGAAATTGATGAACCGGAGTATCCTGCTGGTGGCCGGCGGGTTGGGAATCGTGCCGCTTAGGTCATTACTATCTTATTTGACAAAAAGATATTGCCGGACATTTCCGCACGCTTTGCAGTTGTTTTACGGTGCCCGGTCATATGACAACCTGATTTTTCGGAATGAAATACCGGCCTGGAAAAAGTGTTTGAAACTGGACGTGACATTATCTGATCCGTATCCGGACTCGGCCAAGGGGTGGCGCTCGCATGCCGGCCTCATCACCACATTATTTAAGAAAGTGGATGTGATGAAGGGCGGGGTAGCTATTTTATGCGGCCCGCCGGTCATGTTCAACTCTGTCGTGCCCAAACTCATCGAGCTAGGGTATAAAGATGAGGATATATATTTGTCGCTCGAACGTCGGATGGAATGCGCCGGTATGGGTACCTGCCAGCATTGCGCCATTGGGCCATATTACGTGTGCAAGGACGGTCCGGTGTTTACATATGCCCAGCTGAAGGACACGGTCCAGTATAAATCATAACCATTATGAATGAGAAAAAAGGTATTTTATTTATTTTAGCCACTGCGGTGATTTCCGGCGTTTCAATTTATATAAACTCCCTCGCGGTGAAGTTTTCCAATCCGTACGTATTTACCGGAGTGAAGAATGTCCTGGTCGGCGCGGCGCTATTCAGTATTATTCTAGCGGTCAAAGAGTTCAAATCTTTGCGCGCCTTGAACCAGAAGGATTGGCTGAAACTGATGTTCGTCGGTCTGGTCGGCGGCGCCATACCGTTCATGCTGTTTTTCAAAGGCCTGACCATGACGACAGCCGTACAGGGCGGCCTGATCCAGAAATGCATGTTCGTATTTGTGGCATTCTTGGCCGCCATGTTCCTGAAAGAGAAATGGAACAAGAGTATTTTTTTCGGACTAGTTGCCATCCTGATCGGCAATATCCTGTTCTCAGGCATTTCTCCACATAGTTTTGGTAAAGGGGATTGGCTGATAGTATTGGCCACATTGTTATGGTCAGTTGAAATCGTCATTTCGAAGAAACTCTTGGCAAGATTGCCATCAAGTACTGTCGCCTGGAGCCGGATGTTTTTCGGCGGTTTGTTCATATTCATATACCTGATCATGTCGCGTCAGATCCAGCCATTATTTGATTACCAGACAGTACAATGGAAGTGGATCGCCATTACTTCAGTATTTCTCCTCGGATATGTTTGGACATTGTATACCGGCTTGAAGTATGTACGAGCGTCTGTCGCCACCGCAGTTTTGGCACTTGGCGCGCCAATTACCAGCTTGACCACGTTAATCGCTACTGGGCAGGTAAAACTGGCCTCAGGGCAAATTTGGGGCACCGGATTGATTATTGTTGGTTTAACGATAATGATTGGATTTAATATCTATAAAAAGTCCTTTACATTTACTAA
>JBAYGJ010000069.1:0-3372 GCA_041666685.1 Patescibacteria group bacterium
CATGGCATTGCCGCGTGGGTGTCTGGGCAGAAAAACAACCCGTCTTCTGTCATCCTGGACCAGGATGTGTCAGCATTCAGGTGGTTGGGGGATAACAGCGACAAGAGCGCGGTGGCCGTCGCGCCTTTCAAATGGGGATATTACCTCCCTGCATTGTCCGGTAGAAAGGTCATTTTGGACACTGCAGTCGGCGGGGACGCCCGGGACGCGAGATACCCGTATGCCGTCAAGGCCCAAAAGATGTTCGCGACCGTGTCATCACAGGAAGCGTCTGGCTTGGCCAAAGACTTGGAAGCGTCATATGTTGTCTGGGACGCCTCTATTACGCGTTTTCCCGACCGGTATCCCAGTTACGTAAAAAACAAATTTGATAATGCCGAATATTTCACTAAAGTATATGACCGAGGCACCGTTGCCATCTACCAAGTCAAATAAGCGAATACTGCACGTCATTTTGGGAGCGTGCATTCTTGTCATCCTGTATATTTTTTACGCGACCGGAAATTCGAGCCAGTTCCTGGTTTGGCTGCTATTTTTCCCGGTCAAGGTCTGTTACGCAATCTTTTCCGGCCTGCTGCACCAGCCTCAGGACCAGTCGATACTCCTCAGCCTGTTCATCGGCGCTCCGCTCAATGCCGGATTGTGGATTTTTGCCTTCGGCGCCTACAAAAGCGATCGATAGGCAGTCGCCGTTGCCTGCCCTGTCTGTTGCCAGGTGTAGTTTTTTTGGATATGTTCCCTCAGGCTCGAATTCTTCGGTTTGTGCCAGGCAGCAAGGACTGCGGTCTTGATCGAGCCGAGATTTTTCGGATCGCAATAGTCGGCATGGTCGCCGAAGTATTCCCTGGTACAGCCTTTGTCAGAGACCGCCAGGTTACACCCCAGATACCCGGCTTCCAAATTGGCCAGCCCCGGAGTTTCGTACCAGCTGACCAGGGCATGCACCCGGGCGTTGAGATAGGCTGAATACAGCTCAGGTTGGCTCAGGTGGGGGATAAAATGGACATTACCGCGTCTTGTAGCCAAAGCCTGGCAAATGGACGTGTAACCAGCATTAAAGGTGTTGTTGCCGATGAACACTATGGGCATGTCAGTATCCTGCAGGGCTTCCAGCAGCAAATGCTGGTTTTTCCTGTACTCAATCCTGCCGGCACACAGGATGAAATCTTTGAGCTTGAACTTATTGTAAAAAGCGTCCGGTGATATTTCCGTATCTTTGATGGCGATGCCGTTCGGAATTGCGGCGAACGATTGCGTGGGGAGTGAAAAATATTGTTTGATGTGGTCAATTTCCGCCTGTGAATTAGGCAGCAGGAGGTCGCCGAGCGAAAAAAGCTTCTGGATGTCCCGGATGTTTTTACGGTACCACCAGTAATTATATGCCATGGCGTAGGCCTGGTTTTTCAGGTAATTTGCCAGGTAGTGCGGCGGCCGCAAACGGAAATATTCTTTGTTCACGCTGAACATCGATTCGTAGTATTCCTTCATGTCCCAATGGATCGTGGAGATGACAACCGGAATGTTGTTTTGTTTTGCCAACAGGACGGGTTCCAGGGAAAGAAGCGAAGGATTGAACAGGTGGAAAATATCGACATTCGCCAGATCCGGATTGTTTGTGGTGGATATTTCCACAGTGACGCCTAATTTCTCAAGTTCACGGTTGGTGTGCTCGATTTGTATCTTATCGCCTCCGGACAGAGTATAGAGGTTCGGCCGGCATTGGAAAATTACTTTCATATTTTTGTAAATAATCCTTTAATGAATCCTGCTGTATTCGCTAAAATAATGGTACATTTTTGGAGCGGTATGAGCAGCAGTTCATGTACCGAGTCGAGCCTTTTGGCCTGGATGACAGGCAGGTACAGGTAGCCCAGCACAATGATTATACCAAAAATCCAGAATGCATGGATCGGGAAACCGATGGATAGACAGGCGATGAGCATCAGCCAAAAACTCAGCAGTATCCAGTACTGGGAGCTGTAAACGCCGGATTGCCCATCACCCAGGGCGTATCGGTATATCGATCGGTACAATGTACTGTAGTTGTGCGGTACGTGCCAGCGAACCACAGCATCAGAAGCAAAAACGAAACGTGACGTGGATTTGTGGAGCTCGAGGGCAAACGGCGTGTCCTCGTTATGGGATAAGCGTTCATCGAAACCACCGGCTTTTTCCCATACAGTTTTTGTAAAGGCAATAGAACGGGTCGAAGGAAGGAATGATTCAGGACGGACATTTTTTGGGGAAAAATTCAACACTTTGGAAAGTGATATGTCCCATGAGTTATTTTTTACAGTTTCGTACCATCCGCTTACAACCTCAGCATTTCCTGATTCAAAAGGACGCGTAATATTCCTGAACCAGTCTTTGTCCAGTCGACAACCGGCATCAGTACAGGCGATAATAGGGGAAAGGCTGTTTAGGATCGCGGTGTTCCGCCCGACAGACCGGTTGCCCGCTTTTTTTATCAGTTTTAGATGCAATTCCGGATGCATCGCGGAAAAATCCGTGATCAATGCGTATGTCCGGTCGGTTGAGGCAGCATCGACAATGACGACCTCGTCAGGCAGTTTGGATTGTCCGGCGATGCTGGCCAGGAAATCGGTGATGTTTTTTTCTTCGTTATATACCGTCGTTATCAGGGTCGCTGTCATATGGTGAGCGGATATGATTAATGAAATTTATTTTTCGTCTCCATTGGCCGAAAGACCGGACATCCCGCCGGTATTCAATGATTTGCAGTACCACTGTCAGTACCAAAAAGTAATAGGCATAGATGGCCATGGTTTCGGCGAGCTGGCCGTTGTTGAAAACCAGCAATACCGGGCAGGAGGACAGGGAAATGAGCGCCAACGCGGCGATGACCCTGGAATCCCACTTATTGATGAAAAAAACAAGAAACAATGTCCCGAAGCAGGCGGCGGCGATGTCCAGTTTCCAGAACAACAGCATGATAGTACAGGCAAGCAGAATTGCCGAATATTTTTTTTCTACTGTATACCGTCCGATCTTGAACCCGCTTACCTTGATTTTAAAGTTGTTTTTTACCAGACTGACAAACCGCGAATCCTTATCCTCAGGATTGTGTATTAATAGTTTATTGTAACCAGAAATAATCAAAGCAGAAAGGAACACCAGGAATACGCCAATCGACAATTGGTACGCGAGGTCGGCCTGATTTTTTGCGAGCAGTATCGGATGCATCAGTATCAGCGTCCCTGCCAGCATAAAAAGGTACCTTGGGCTGATTTTTAACATCAGGGATGTGGCCAGTATTGATGCGAATATGATCACGTACACCATATTAATCCTTTGATTTGTTCAGAGTAAAGATATAGAGCGCACTTTTCACCGCAAAAAACAGCAGGATAA
>JBAYGJ010000070.1:0-3254 GCA_041666685.1 Patescibacteria group bacterium
GATTTTCCCCTGCAGGATCGGCTTGGTGGACGTGTTTGGTTTAGCGCCCTTGAACGGTTCGGTCGGGCCTCCGACGGTGCGTTTCATGAATTCGTTCCATATTGGCGCGGCTACTATCGAGCCATCAGCCCCCCGTTTCATTTCAGAATTATCGTTGTTCCCGACCCAGACGCCGGTAGCGATGGATGGTGTGTATCCGATGGTCCAAGCGTCTCGGTAGTCGTTGGTGGTGCCAGTTTTTGCCGCGACCGGACGGTCAGGAAGGGTGAGGTAATTTTTTGATCCGAAAATATAGGCGCGCGCCTCATTATCCGACAGAACGCTTGTGAGCAGCCGGACGGCGTTTTCGTCCAGAACTTTTTCTTCCCGGTTTTGGAATTGTTCCAGCACCTTACCTTTATTATCCTCAATTCGGAGAATAGCCGCGACCGGATGCCTGATACCTTCGCGTGCGAATGTGGCATAGGCAGAGGTGTGTTCCAGGAGGGTGACTTCACCACCGCCAAGGACGAGAGACAGCCCGAACCGGCTCGGGTCATTCAGGGTAGTGTAACCTAGGTCTTTGGCCGTGGCCAATACATTTGGTATCCCCGCCAAATACAGCGTCTTAACAGCCGGGATGTTGAGCGATCCGGCCAGGGCCTGGCGCATCGATACCGGCCCATGCTCTTTATTATCATAGTTATGAGGCGTGTAGTCCTTGCCTGAGTCAGTAGCGAAATTGGTGACCAGATCAAAGAGGGTTGTTTCCGGCGTATAACCCTGCTTGAAGGCGGTCGCGTACACGATGGGCTTGAATGATGATCCGGGTTGGCGTGGGCGCAGGGTAACATTGACGTTCCCGTCGATGCTCGTGTCGAAGTAATCTTTTGACCCGACCATAGCCAGGATTTGGCCAGTCTTCGTGTCCAGTGATACCAGTGCGGCATTGGAGGCATTGTATTTTGTGGCATTCTTGTCGGCGTATTTTGTCACCACTTCCTCGGCAATGCGCTGTTTGTCGATATTCAGCGTAGTGACGACCTTGAAGCCGCCCTGCTCAGCTTCCTTTTCGCCGAATTTTGCCGCCAGGAGTTCCTTAACGTACATGACGAAGTGCGGCGCTACAATATTGTCGCTTTTTGGCTTGACGAGCGCTAAGATGTCTATGGCCTGTGCCGTGTCCGCCTGTGCCTGGGTGATATAGTTTTGCTCAACCATTACTCTCAGTATCAGGTGCTGCCGGCCGACCAGGTCCTCGGTATGGTTGCCGTATGGCGAGTAATAGGACGGTGACTGCGGCATGGCTGCCAGTAGAGCGGATTCGGCCAGTGATAAGTCCTTGGCCCGTTTCTTGAAATAAGTCTGTGCAGCGGATTCCACCCCATATGCATTTGAGCCATAGGGAATCTCATTGAGGTAGAGTTGGAGGATCTGGTCTTTTGAAAACCTTTTTTCCAGCTGATAAGAAAGCACTAATTCTTTGATTTTCCGGACATAGGAGTGCTGTGAGGTCAGGATGGAGTTTTTTATGAATTGCTGGGTGATGGTCGACCCGCCGCGCGGGGGGCAGAGGCCGCCAAGATTGCCGATAGCTTCGTGGCAGACAGCTTTTACGATACCGGTTAGTGAGAACCCGTGGTGGTTGTAGAAGTCCTTGTCTTCGATGGCAATGGTCGCATGCTTCATATCGTCCGGAATGTCTGATAGGGGCACTACGGTGCGTTTTTGCTCGCCATGGATGTCATAGAGCAGCGTAGTGCCGTCACGGGCATAGATCTTGGTGCTCTCGGCCACGGTTCGTTCCATGATTTTGTTCGGATCCGGCAAATCCCTGGAGATGACGGCGAACATGATAATCATGCCAATAATGCCAAGTACGATCAGGACGCCCACTATGGGCAATAGGCGCATGACGATCCGGCGCCAACGTTTTGGATGACGTTGCTGCGTACGGATGGTGTTGACCACACGGGCGCCGATTTTTTTTATTCGGAAATTTGGTTCGTGTAGGGAAGGGATTGGCATAATGGTTGTTAGGCGTGAGTGCAGATACGGGCTGCGCCGATCACATTCGCTTCGGATAAGTTCTTGATTATTAGAATTTTAGTCTGTTTGAGCAGCGGATATATGAGGAGTGAGCGGACATGTCGGATGGCTGGCCCGGTTAACAGGCGGACCCTGGACAGTCCACCGCCGATGACCAGTAGACCTGGATTATAGGTATGGATTGCATTGGCCAGCCCGATGGCCAGGTAGCGCGACATAGTGGCAAAGACTCGTCGAGCCGCCTGATTGCCTTGTTTTGCCGCCGCTTCAATCGCGAATGAGTCCAGGCGCCGTCCGGTAGACTGCCTGTACAATGCGCTCATTGCCTGGCCTGAGGTAAGCGCCTCCAGGTGGCCGATCTGACCACAGCTGCATTTCGGTGAATGGTCGGCGACTGTCGTATGGCCAAATTCAGTAATATTATTCCCCCCCCGATAAAGCCGGCCACCAACAACCAGTCCGGCGCCGATACCTGTCCCTAGTGTAAGGGCCATGACGACGGAATGTTTTTTCCCGATGCCCGTATGGGCCGCGCCCAAGGCGAAACAGTGCGCGTCGTTATCGACATATACGGGCACGTGGAATAATTGCTCGACAATTTTTTTGAGCGGGACGTTTTTCCACGAGCGGGGCAGATTGGGGCTTTCTACGACGACACCCGTTGTATAATCCACCAGGCCGGTGATGCCGATGCCGATTGACGAAACTTCGTGCCTGACAAATGTTGATTGGATGCTCTCAATAATGCTGTCCAGCGCCGTTTGCTTGTTGTGCTGGTCCAGGGGGAATTTCTGGCTAGCCGAAACACGGCCAGACTGGTCCAGAAGACCGGTGCGGATTTTGGTACCCCCGACATCTACTCCGAGTATATATTTAGCCATAAATAGCACAAAATAGTAAAATTCGCTTTATTAGTATACCAAAAATAAGGTATAATATAAACGACTTATGTTACGACACTCAAAAAATCATGAAATCTTGGAACGAGGGGTAGAGCAGGCCGTTGTCAAAAACAACCTGGTTAAGCGGCTTGATAACGGGGCTAAGCTTCGTATCAAGCTAGGTATTGACCCGACGTCTCCGCTTCTCCATCTGGGACACACGGTCGTCCTGCGCAAGTTGAAACAGTTCCAGGACCTCGGGCACCAGGCCATTCTTTTGGTGGGCGATTTCACTGCGCGCATCGGCGATCCGACTGATAAGGTCTCGGCCCGGCAGCCTTTGAC
>JBAYGJ010000071.1:0-3219 GCA_041666685.1 Patescibacteria group bacterium
CCTAAACGGGGACAGCAGGTCGCCCTTTACGAACGTGATTTTCTTCGTCATCTTGTGCAGTTTGGCGTTCTTTTTCGCCACGGCCAGTGCCTTCTCCGAAATGTCAGTCATGTACAGTTTGATCCAGGGCAGATATTTGGCCAATGAGATGGCGATACAGCCGGAGCCGGTGCCCACGTCCACGACGGTCGTCTTCCTGTCAGGTGTGGCCTTGGACATGGCGCGGCCGATATGGATGGCTTCCTCGACCAGTACCTCGGTATCCGGACGGGGGATGAGGACATTATTGTCCACCAGGAAATTCAGTTTGTAGAATTCCTTCTGGCCGGTGAGATAGGCGATCGGCACGCCGTTTACGCGCCGGTTCAACATGTTGGCAAATTTCCTTTGCTGGCTCGTACTCACTTTTTGTTCCGGATGGCTGTGCAGGAACATGCGTGGTTTTTTCAAAACAGAAGCCAAAAGCACTTCCGCGTCCAGATTGGCGGAGTCGTTTTTCGCCTTGCGGAGTTTGGTAATGGCACTTAGCAATATCTGTTGGATGGTCATGCGGTAATTGTAACGTAAAAAACAAAAAAAGGCACGTCATTGCACGCACCTTGTCATGCCGGACTCGATCCGGCATCTCATTAACAAAGAGAGATCCTGAATCTGATCCCGGCATTCGCCGGGACTTCGGTTCAGGATGACAATAAGTAGGGTTTAGTATTACAGAGGGGAGAGATTGCTTCGCGGAGTTTATCCTGAGCAAAGTCTAAGGACTCGCAATGAGAGAATAAAAGCAAGAGTGCTACCACCCACCATGTCATGCCGGACCTGATCCGGCATCTCATTAACAAAGAGAGATCCTGAATCTGATCCCGGCATTCGCCGGGACTTCGGTTCAGGATGACAATAAGTAGGGTTTAGAATGACAATTAGTAAATTGTCATTTCGGTTGATCAGCTTTCTGCAATGCGGCAATCACATCGTCCAGGTACCCGTTCAGGATCATCTGCATATTATGGAAATTTTCTTTGATCCTATGGTCGGTGATACGGTCCTGGGGATAGTTATACGTACGGATTTTCTCGGAGCGGTCTCCCGTGCCGATCTGGCTTTTGCGCGCTTCTGATTTCGCTTGGCGCTCTTTTTCCTGTTGCAGGACCAATAGCCGTGAGCGCAACACTTCCATGGCCTTCATCTTGTTCTGGGTCTGGGAACGTTCGTCCTGGCAGGTGACGACCAAACCGGTCGGTTTGTGCACAATGCGGATGGCGGAGTAGGTGGTATTGACTGACTGTCCGCCGTGGCCGGATGACGTGGTGGCCTCGACAGTGATGTCTTCTGTTCTTATCGTCAGGTCAACTTCCTCGGCTTTCGGCAAAATTGCCACGGTCGCGGCTGAGGTATGCACGCGGCCGCTTTTCTCCGTCTCCGGTACGCGCTGGACACGGTGCACGCCTGATTCGTATTTCAGTTTACTGTAGACGTTCTTGCCGTTGATTTCGAAAATCGCTTCCTTATACCCGCCGATGCCCGTCGTGTTCGTATTCAATAAATGCGTGGACCAGCCCTGGCTCTCGGCATAATGCGAATACATGCGGAACAGTTCAGCCGCAAACAGGGCGGCCTCGTCGCCGCCGGTGCCGGCGCGGATTTCCACGATGATGTCCTTCTTGTCCAACGGGTCAGCCGGATTCAGCACGGCAGTGATGGCCGCTTCCAGATCGTTTTTTTGGCGTTCCAAACTGCGCAGCTCCTCTTCGGCGATTTCCTTCAGTTCGTGGTCGCCCGCGTCATCGGTTATGGTTTTTTTCGTCTCGGTGATGGCATCCCGCACCCCTTTCAGTTTGGCGTAATTATCCAGCGTCTCGCCCAGCTCATTGTATTCTTTTGATATAGCCTGTAATTTCTTGGGGTCGCCAAACACTTCGGGTTTCTCCAGTTCCCGTTCCAGATGCTCATGGCGCTCGTCGAGTTTTTTGATCTTATCTTCCATATATAACTATTACTTCAAAGAAAAATCCCCAACTGGCAGTATAGCACAATCGGGGACCTTAAATTCGTATAGCTACTTGGATTTGGCAGCTTTCTTTGGGTGCGCCTTTTTGCTGGCCATCCGTTTGAAACGCTCGACCCGGCCGCCTTCGTCCATGGTTTTCTGCTTGCCGGTGAAGAAGGGGTGGCAGACAGAGCAGATTTCCACGCGGATTTCCTCGAGGGTGGAGCCGGTGGTAAAGGTGTTACCGCAGGCGCAGACGACCTTGGCGTCAGGGTAATATTTTGGGTGAATATCGTTTTTCATATGTGTTTTATATTCTAGCAGAGGAATATAATCTTGGCAAGCTTATAAGGGCGGACTTGCTATTAATATAATAAGTTGGTAATTTTAGCCTTCTAAATGCTAACTATAGTATGTAGAACTAAAATTAGCATATATATATACTAAAGTTAGCAAGAATAATAAAGTAATAAATCATATGAATCAATCAATTGTCGAAAAATTTGGAAATAGAGTCCGTGAAGAGAGATTGCTACAGCATTTATCTCAAGAAGAACTTGCCAAAAAAGCTGGCGTACACCGTACCTATATAGGAATGATTGAGAGATCGGAAAAAAATGTTACACTTGAGAGCATTGAAAAGATTGCAAAAGCGTTAAATAAAAAACCGTCAGAATTGATTTAATATATTATGATTAATGATATATTGAAGAAAAAATTTGAAAAAATTATTGAGTTTGAAAATATTCAGTGGAATATTATTGATTATATCGTTCAAAGAGATGCAAATATTTTACGACCAATTAAAGGTGTTGCTTTTGAAGAATATTTTAAAAAAATTCTAAGAATTAAATGTCCTAATGTTAAAATTAACGACGGTAAAGGTGATAGCGATATTGACCTTTATGTCAATAAATTTAGTTTACAATTGAAAACACCTACTCAAGGACCAACAATTAAAGAAAAAACTGTAGGGGTCGCCCTTCATAAAACTCATGGTTTAGAAAAACGACCTTTCAATTTATACAAAATATCAAATAGAGTATTTGATTTTTTAGTTTTATTCCATCCAGTTTCTGGAATTTACATCATTCCCTACAATAGAATACCACAACATCAATCATGGCCGGGGTATTTAGATGACCCAGCTAAGATACCTTGGGTGAGTGAATATCTTAATAATTGGAAATTATTAGGATTAAATGAAATTGATGGCATGACAATTGATACTAGAG
>JBAYGJ010000072.1:0-3177 GCA_041666685.1 Patescibacteria group bacterium
ATCGGCAGCTGTTTCTCCTTGGGGATATATTTTTGCGCTATATAATTATAAACGTCAATTGCCGAAACCGTGAACAAGCTGCCGAATGGCAGTGCAAATATGGTATGCAGATAGTCAGCCGTCAATCCGCCCCCATACAGGACATCCTGCCCATGGGCGACACGTACAGTCCCATGCTGATTTTGGAACAAACACACGGCTGCAATCAAACCATTGATCGGCAATGAACGGATATGCTCGCGTTCTTCAGCATATTCTGCCTCCTCCAGGGTTTTTACCCACTCGTCACGGAAAATGTTCAGATAGGTCATCGATCCCTGCCCAACGAGAGGTTTGATACCACCATACATATGCAGTACGGAAAATATCATGAATAAACTGGGGAATATTTCACGTTTTTTCAGCAGGTTAATGATCGTGTCCTTATCCACGTTGAATGCCAATGACGCATGGCGTTCGTCATGCGGCACCAATCTGCCGTCTTTCAGGTAACAACGCAACGCCACTGGCTCGGTCGGATGCTTTCGCCAGAAAAAATGCGTGCCCTTGCCGGTCACTTCATCCCAGGTCACCACGATGCCACGGAAATTGTCCAGTACGCGGGTACGGAAGGCTTCGTCAAAAAGCGCCCGCGATATAAACGTGTCCTCTGCCAGCAAATCTATCAAACAGGCGGTAGTCAGTTCTTCCTGGGTGATATAGAGCAATTCCGGGACAGTGCTGCGCACCCCCGCATCAAACATCAGTGGCCAGGTGTCTCGGACCTGGACCGAAACCTGGTCGTTATAGTCACGGCATCGGCTAAAATTTATACTATTAAACCGTACCTGTTCCTGTTCTAAATATTCTTGCTCTGGCTTATTAAACTCATGCCAGCGTTTTTGCTGCTTGATCCGCTCAATAAAGTCAAATGTCCGTTTCGGGAGATAATATGAGCAGGCATCCTTTTCGGCATTACTGAACAGCGGCAATTTCTTGCCATGGAACATCATGCCGTTTTTGCTGAAAAAATTGTTCGGCGGGGTATCACCGCTCGTAATGGCTACAATCGCCGAAGGTTTCGTGCTACTGAAGAATTTCCGAGCGTCCGCAATGATGTTTTGCGAAATGAATTGCGGATGACTGAGTACGATATGATGGTCGACGATATTACTGGCTAACGTCCTGTCCAAATCAATAGCAAATTTTTCTACAGCGTCAGCTCCAAATAAGTCCTGAAATTTGGCGATAATCTTTTTCTTGATGAAGGCTTGGCGCTCGGTATAAAAATCTGCGCGTGGTATCGCATGCAACCCAGCAGAATATGTCGCCAAACTGTCCTGGCAATTAAAATACGGAGCCAGCAGCGGTGAATATTGTTTCATCTGCCCAACCAAGGCCTCCCGCTCTTTTTTTATATGCCCAAAATCCATAGTATCTAGATCTAATCAATGGGCTTATTATATCTTTTTTCGCTAACCCTTGACAATCCTAAAGAGAAGTGCTAGTATAAAAGGCTTTTTGGCTCTTTGATTTTGGAACTATCCCACAAACACTATAGCCAGTCCGCAGTATTTGCAGGACAGGAGGAATTCATGAAAATCCAGAAAGTTCTTCTCGCCATCCGTCACACCAAAAAAGGCGGCGTATCGGAAACCAATCCTAGCGATCAGCTCTCCGACAGCTACATCGGCACGACCGGCCGCGCGTGTATCCAGGCCATCGAACTGCCTTACGACATCAAACAGCAGAGAATCGACCTCTTCGGTTCTGGCGTGTGCCGGACGCACCAGGAGCTCACCGCCCTCATACTGGTGAACGAGCTGGACGGTGAAGCCCACGACCCTCTGCTGAACATGGGCAATGACACCATGTTCAACGCCTGGATGGCCGCCGGCCTCAAGGACGCCGTCAAGGAAACCGGCTCTAACATCCGGGGCTTGGAGAAAGTCCTCGGTCCGGAAGCGTTCAAGCAGGCCTGCGAAGCGTGCGCTGACGACATCCGGAAGGCAATCAGTGTCATGACCTACGACTATAGTCTGGGGGTATTCCACACCCCGACTATTGAGATGGCCGCCCATGCCCTGAGCATGGACTATCCGGCCACCCTGGCTGAAGACAAAGGAATTGTATTCGTCCTGTATGAAGACGGGTCAGTGTCGGCCTACGGCACCTGGTCGTCCGGCGATCCGATTCCGGAAGTCGAGTAATCGTACCGTCGCTCTCATTGCGACGTAAAAGAAAAACCGCCCCAAGCATCTGCGAAGGACGGTTTTTTTATTGTTACTCTTTTGCTGGTTTGCCTTCCTCAACCAATTGTTTCAATAAATCCTGAGGGATAATCTCATCAAATTCAAAGAGATCCTTGCCTTCTTTGTCCTGCTTTGAGTATTTGACGCGTACCTGCGGCTCGGATTGGCCGGGCAGATTGTCGATCTCTACGTCGAAACCTTCCCCAGTATCAAAACCAGCGCCATGACCGAGTATTTCAACCAGCTTGTCCCGTTCTGCCGGGCCTTTGATCCGCTCAACGAGTTTTGTCAGGAAAGCGTCAACCACACCGGCGTGTGAACCCAGGAACCGTTCCAAGACTTTCCCATACTCTTCGCGTTTGGAGTCATCGCTGATTATTTTATCAAAATTCCCCGCAACTTTTGTATATTTTTCCAATACACCGGCCACACTGCCCGCGGCGTTCGCATACGTTAGTCCTTCTTTTTCGTCGACAAGTTTTGCCAGCTTATCGCTATCTTCTACCAGGAATTTCAAGCCCTGTTTCTCGCCAAACGCCTTCACTATCGGAGTTTTGTATTCCGGTCCCCCTACACTGAAACCAAGCCGTGGATCAGTGCCGACACGCGAACCGAATTTCCGGCCTTTAGCCGCATCTAGTTTTTGCCTCAGTTCCTCGGGTGATTCAGTCCCGTCAACGTCCGGCGTGCCTTCTGCCCCTGCCATGTCTAATGCTGCGCTATGTTGGGCACGTTCAATTTGGCTGCCGATAGCCACGGCGGTACGCTCCGCCTTACCGCGGCTTTTGCCTTTCTCAAAAAGCTGTTTTTTTCCGCCTTCACTCAGCAACTCCCCGGCCTTGTCACCGTGCCGCTCCAGATGCAGTAAAACACGCGAAGAATAATTTTCCACTTCCCGCTTTGGGGCACGCTCATAGTTCTGCCCTTCCCACGGGTCATTTTCTGG
>JBAYGJ010000073.1:0-3012 GCA_041666685.1 Patescibacteria group bacterium
CCCATGCGCTCGGATTACTTTCGTTATTGGCAAATACGCCAAAAGTAGCGGTCTGGACGATCTGACCGAGTGGGCTGTAACTAGGGATGACTCCTTGAGCATTTAACACTCCGGCAAAACTTAACATCGCGGCGATACCTATAATAGCACCGGCGCCATACCATACATACTTTCTTTTCATAAAAAATTCTAAAATAATTAATAAAATTGAAATGATTTGTTGTTTCTGCTCTTTTTCCGATCTTATACCCCCAATTTTGATTTCCTTAGTGTTTATTATACCCTCATAACCACTCGCCTCCAAATTCCCGAGAGGTCGTTTTTATTTTCCTCGAATCGCCTGCACAAAACGCTGGGTAACGTCACGGTTGAATACCCCCTGTTCAGCCATATGCGCCAACTGTTCAAGCGCCTCATCCGCCTTCACTGTCGGCTTGTATTGGTCACGAGTGGTCATTGCTTTTAATACGTCGGCAAGGTGGAGGACTTCGGCTGCCACGACAGACAACGACTTTGACTGACCGTCCTGCTGATAATTCACCTCTGACCGGGCATCGTAATTATGATGGACACCGGCTAGCACAGATACCAGCTCATGGTTTGGGATGTTGCTTTGTTTGATGAGTTCCCCGGATTTTGCCTCATGGAAACGAAGCGCGTCCATAAAACTCATCTGCGGATCAAGGCCGCTTTGGATGATTTCAGCCATTGCCGGCGGGTTATCGCGATACATAAAATCCAGCGGCAAGACGTCCCGGTGGTCCATATGTGTCAACGCATCCTGCGACAGATCACTGGCCGTACGTTTATCGGACAGGCGTCCCTTTTTCCGTAACAGGTCCGTCGCCCTATCTGGCTGCTGCCTTATGAAATCCATAAAAATACTGGTCAACTGTTCATCTTTCAAGGTGCTTTTCAGGACACAGCCCGGCAAAGCTACCTTCCCCACGTCATGTAATGAGGCGGACCTGATCATGTCTTCATACCGCACGCCTTCCCGTTCCAGATCGTCGGCAAAAACAGGCCATACAGCATCCACTGTCGTGGCCACGCCGAGTGAATGTTCAAACGTGACGTTATGCTTTTCGTTGATCTCCCTCAACATCCGGCGCTCCTCTTCTCCCAGTGTTTCTTTGACCCGATCTGGCAATGCTTCAAAGGAAGCCAAAAAAAGATCCGCCTCTTTTTGCTCAGAATGTGGGGTTGACTGAACTTCAGGTCCCCTGTCTGATATTTCTGTTCCTTCAAGGGTCTGCCGCATACGTTACTGTTTATTAATGCCTTATAATCGTCCAATTTTCTATTACCAATGGTCCAACCCTTATGCCCACCTCAACTATTTTCATTAAAAGTTACGTTAGGAAATATTTGTGTTAATTTCTCAAGTGTCTCGATCTCTGTATCGTGCCAGCCGGGTTTTATTGTCACATGAACTGGCCGGCCGGCTAAAACTTTCTTGGTCCACTCAATATCCAGTTTGTAGCCAAGGCACTGCAAATCATCCAACTGACAATTAAACCTATGATGAATAGCATCATCAAGCTGCCGCCTGGCCTCAGCATCGCCAAAATAAGCTTTTAAACCAACCTCCTGATCCAGCCCCAGATGGTCTAGCAGTAATGGCACTGCCTCAGCAGCCCAACCATAGCGATCACCCGACTGACGCCGCCCGGACTCCTCTGAACCGTCGTTAACGTTCATTCTCTCCCAGATAACGGTCAATCCCTCATCTATCCACCTGGCGCCACGTATTCCCAAACGGTTGGTTTTTTTATCCAATTCTAAGTTCATTACTCCAATCCGCTTCTTTTGAAAATCAACGCTTAGGGCATGGCCAACTTCATGAGCCACGGCCGCATTTGGAATATCAATATCTAAGATTACCGCATCATAATTAGGGTCATATGAAGTAGTGTGAACATAGCTAAAACCTTCCGGTAATCCCCGTCTCAGTAACTCAGTCATAGGCACTATAGAATAGCCTCTGGGCTCAGTTTGCAGGTAACCGCGCTCCCGGGCCAGTTTGTCACACTCCGCGGCCTGTTCGGAAAAACGTACCGACGCTGCTTCGAATTTTTCTTGATAATTTCTCACTGACTCCAATACCTTACTCCTAAGCGCTTCATCAAATTCTAACTCAGCGTCTAATTCAAAATTTTTTCTGACCTTATCCCGGAACCTCATCGGTTCTTGGCTGATTTTTGTGATGGCCCGTTCAATAATTTTATCCAATGTTTCGCCGGACCAGGTGGCTACATCAAATACTTTGGGTTTCAATTCACCCCCATCTCGCTCCTCGTGGCTTTTTTCAAACTTCTCACTCATTAAAAAATTTATATAATAATACTTTTGAAAATATTATTTCTCCTTCGGCTTCTCGATTTCCAATGGCTCTATCCACCTTTCATAATACCAAAGATCGTGAAAACCACTAGCGCCAGAATGGCAACGGCAATGAAACCAAGAAGTCCAATGAAAAATACCCGCACCCAACGCCGAATGCTTTTAGGAAAAACAGAAGAAAAAATTATACAAACGATACTCCCCAAACCAAGCGGCAAAATGCCTAAGAAATTCCAACCATCATTATTATCAAATATTCCAAACAAACCCCATATCGCAATCAGGGCGCCAAACGAGAAAACCAAGAGCGAAACCAAGAGAGAAATTTTTGAAGACCTTTGCGGGTTTCCAGAATTTGGTCGTACTATTACTGGATTTGAATCCATTACGTTTTAAATTACTTTATTAATAAAATTATTCCTCCTTCGGCTTCTCTATCTCAAGAGGTTCCACTCCCCCACCAACCTCGGCAATCTTGAAAACATCTTTATCCACTTTCTTGAATTCCTTATACGCCGTGTTATATGTATTCACCGTCGTCCCTAAATGCTGGCCTAATTTCTGCATATATACGTCGTAACTGGATATATGTTTGGCCAGCTGTTCCACATTTTTCCTGATCTCTTTGGCTGATTCCTCAATCTGCATCGCTCGTAGCCCTTCAAGGAC
>JBAYGJ010000074.1:0-2896 GCA_041666685.1 Patescibacteria group bacterium
CGGAAACCATTTACACTCGAAGAGTTCAAAAGTATTTATTCAAAGGTGCCGCGCTTGACTGTTGACCTTATTGTCCGCATGAACGGCGGTATTGTTCTGTCTCTGCGCACACTCAAGTCCTGGAACAATCAATGGCATCTACCAGGTGGAACGATATTATTGCATGAGACGGTTGAGCAGGCAGTACACGGTGTAGCATTGGAAGAATTGGGTATTAAGGTCAACGTGATAAAATGTCTGGGTTATGTCGAATACCCAAGCGAAAAGGAGGAACGTGGGTATGGGCAGGCTATTGCTCTAGCCATGTTGTGTGATGTGGGATCCGGCAAATTAACCGTGAACGAAGAAGCATCTAAGGTAGAGTTGTTTACTGTCCTGCCCGAAAATATAATCCGTGATCAGGCTATTTTCCTGGAGCGGCATTGGCATGAGATCATTGGATAGGAACATGTGCGACGACAGGTGGCGGGGGTAATTAAAAACCCGGCTGTGTTTACACTCCGGGTAATTTTTGTTTTGTCTGTAAAGATCTTTGTAGCATCATGGCGGCGGTAGTTCGTACGGACCGCTATGGGGGAACAGGACGGCCAACCGGATCAATGCGCCGATCAGTGCGCCGCATCCGAGCAGGATGACAGAGATCATCAGGAAGTTGGAAGGGTTTTTGATTTTCTTCCACTGTAGCCGTCCGACAACGAACAGGATAACGGAGATGCTGATCGTCATCCAGTTGTAGATGGCTACAAAGCCGATGCCGATACAGGCGAGAAAGCCAATCAGTGCCAGCGCCAGTATCAAAGCCCCTGATAATGACCGTCTGGCTGTATCAGATCGTCCGATAAAGAAGCCAGTGACCAAAATGGCTAGGGCAATTACAACTAACCAAATTTCAGGCATGTACATCCTCCGTTGTTGTATGGGCAATGTTTGAGATGATTTTCTCTTCAGCCTAGGCTGATGGCCATTTTTTGTCAATATTAAAAAAAGGCGCATCCGAATTTGATTCGTCTGCGCCGGGATTGGTCCGCTTTTTGCGTTTGTAGCTGCCTGGGCCTTTTTTAGGCTTGATGACCTTGTTGGGCCTGTGTGAAACAGGTATCCGGCCCGGTGGCACTATTCCGCGTTTGCGGATTTTTTGCGTTCTGTTCACGTTTACCTCCTGCTCGTGGTTTGGACAGGGGAGTATATAAGATATGAGAAGGGTTGTCAATCCTGGTGGGCTACGATATACTACGGGTAAAGCTTATTGAGAATCATTCTTAATAAGATTTTTTAGCTAATCCCTAACACATTTTTCCATATGTTCGTCGCAATAAACCGGATGGGCGTCCCCGAGGGGATGCGGGCAACGTTTGAACAGCATTTCATGACTCGGGCCGGAGCCGTCGATCGGCGCCAGGGTTTCATCAAGGCAGAAGTGCTTCGCCCGAAATCGGGAAGCGATTATTTGGTGATGACCCATTGGCAGTCAGAGGCAGATTTCAATGCTTGGGTCGGCAGCCCCGAATTCCATGAGGGGCACCGCCGAATGGCTGATTTCAAGGATTCTGACGGCAAGGTAACATTGACTTCCAGCATGGAAACGTATGACGTATTCGCCGGGTAATGCGCCAAAAGGTTTTTTTCGCCGCATGAGCGATCATGCCAAGTCCATCCGCCAAGACTTGCGGCAGTCGGTCCCAGGGCATGCATCGCGTACCATAATTCACAAGATCGCTTGGCGATTCGGATTTTTATTCAAGAAATACGGTTGGAAACTGGTAGTGGTCGTGGTAGCGTATTATTTGGTAAGAGATACGACTGTGTATGTCCTGATCCCGTACCTAGTGGCGAAAAATGTGATTAGCCGCTAGCCAGACGGCGGGACAAGTAAAAAAATACCCGGACGGTTTGAACCATCCGGGCGGGCTGAACTGCTTGTCGTTCAATGTACCGTGTCATTACCGGTGACGTTCCACTGTTTGACGTAGTCCCGAAGGCTTGATTTGCCACTTGACTCTACCGTGTTGTCCGGGATGTAGTCCGGATCGTCCGTGTCCAGGAAAAAGTAATATCCACGGTCAGGGATTTCCATCGGTACGCGATTGAACAGCTGTTTCACGACATACGTGTTCATTAGGCGGAGGAGAATAGTGAACGCGACCATTTGTTCGGTGCAGTACTGGCATTGGCGGGCATGCGCTTGGGCCAAGCGGACGATTACTACTCCGACCTGTCTGGCCAGTTCGGTGTCGTTATGCTGCGGAAGGGAATGGGTGATGTCACAGCCGTATCGGGACGCGACTTTTTCCAAGATGGCGACGACCAGGTCAGGCCGGAAATCAATGGAATAAGCCGGATTGAAGAGTGCAGCTTTCAATCCCTCGGGCATGAATGCGCCGATTTTCGATTCGGCAATATCACTGGCTATCCGGTAAAAATCAGTATGTCTCAAGGTGTGTCCTCCAATGACGTTAAGGTTCGATTTCTGTTTCAGGGTATAGTGCCACAGGACCTGTGTAGTGTCAAGCGGTGGGAGTGGCGGGAATGCATAATTTGCATTTTCCGCTGAAATGAGGGAAAATAAAAATATATTTACTCGATTATTACTATGAGAAAATCAGTTTTTTCACTTGTCTTGTTAGCTTTATTTCTGCCTTTTTTGGCCAGCGCTACATTGTGCAGTACAACCGGCAAACTGATCGAATGGTTTGGCTTGTTATTTGTTCTGATATTTGGCATTGTATTAGTGATTGCAGTCATACGTCGTATTTTGTTAAAGAAGAAAATGCAAAAAATACCCGACAGCAATTCAGGAGAATTGTTATTGAGAAAGTTGAAGCGGAACAAAATAATCCTTGTAATTTTCAGTATACTGTTTTGCCTGTCAGCGGCAACTTATGGCACCGGAATATAC
>JBAYGJ010000075.1:0-2645 GCA_041666685.1 Patescibacteria group bacterium
CCAGGTGATGAGGGACGGTATGGCCAGGCCAAAAAAATTCCGGATGGAGGGTGTCGCTACAGTCAGGCACATGCCGACAAACAAAGCGGAATAAAAAGCTTTTTGCCAGAAGGTTTTCGGCAGTGCAAGTAAAACCAGAATTGCTAGACCGTTGCCAAACAGGGTCAGCGTCGCGGCTGTACGCGCGAATTCAATATGATCTGGTTCAAATTGGCGGGCCAGCGCAAACGTGATGAGGGTCATGGCCGCGATCATTGCTCCCGACGGCAATGAAAACCGAAATACCCGGGCTACAAATCCCTGTCGCGCACGTGGCGCGTTTTTCGCAAAGGAAAGGAACAATGAAGGCAGGCCGATAGTAAAGAAGGCGATGGCTGTGAGATGGCGCGGCAGGAAAGGAAAGGGCGTCCTAGCTAAGCCCACAGCCAGTGCCATGGTAATGATGTAGGCCGCTTTGGTGATGAACAGATTGGCCGTCCGTTCAATATTCCCGATAATGCGCCGGCCTTCGGCGATGACATCCGGCAATGCCGAAAAATTATTATCCAGCAGGACCAGCTGAGCGGTACCGCGGCTGGTTTCTGTACCGGAACCCATGGCAATGCTGAAATCAGCTTCCTTGATGGCGAGAACATCATTAATCCCGTCCCCGACCATAGCTACGACGTGGCCGCGTTTCTGCAGAGCGCGTACCATCATTTTTTTCTGTTCAGGCAGTATCCGGCCGAATATCGTCTGTTCTTCCGTCACCTGACCGAGGGCATGAATATCCGACGGCAGGTCTTTGCCGCTTTGGGGTTGGCCGATAGGCAAACCTGCCCGGGCCGCTACTGAGGCCACTGTTTTTGGGTTGTCGCCGGACAGTATTTTTATTGTCACGCCCTGTTCCCTGAAATACCGCAGAGTTGTAGCCACGCCGTCACGAAGTTGCTCCTGGAGTGCGATAAAAGCCACCGGTACCGGTTCGTGTATCTCCATGGCCGATTTGCCGGGCAGGTGCTGGATTGTTTTTTCGGAGTATGCCAGGAGCAACACTCTTTTCCCGCTTGAAGAGAATTGGTCGGATAATAATTGGAGTTCGGGAGAGGGACTTGTTTTCTGTAAAATCATATCCATTGCGCCAAGGATCCACGTGCCTCGATGCTCAAACGTAAGGGCGCTCCATTTTCTGGCAGACGAGAAAGGTATGCTTTCCAGAATATTCCATTGCCCCTGCGTCGGGTAGGGGCACATACGGCCAATGGCCTGCAGCGTGGATGTTTGCCCCTGCTTTACGGCAAAGATGCCCAAGACGTCCCGAGTAACAGCTGGGATCTTAGTTTTCAAATCAGAGAATGGGATGATTTCCTCCACCTCCATGGCGCCTTCGGTTAGTGTGCCGGTTTTATCCAAACAAAGGATGTCTACCCGGGCCAGCATTTCCACGGCCGGCAACTCCTGGATTAGGACGCGCCGTTTAGCCAACCGGACGACTGCAATAGCCATGACGACACTGGTCAGCAGCACCAGGCCGTCAGGAATCATATTCACCACACCCCCCGCCGATGAAGACAAGGCGTCCCGCCATCCATTTTGTCCGAAGAGCAATTGAGTGACAAATAGCAAAAAGGCAGTTGGAACCAGGATCCAGGTGATATACCTTAAAATTTTATTGATACCGATGCGTAATTCTGATTTTGCCAGGGTGAATTCCCTGACAGCGTTAGCTAGCCGCCTCGCGTATGCGTGCTCACCAATGTGTACTGCTTGGATACGGCAGATTCCGGCGGCCACGATACTGCCGGAATAGATAGCGTCCCCTATTTTTTTTACTACTGGCTCTGATTCACCGGTGACCAGAGATTCATTTACTTCTATGTTTGTCCCATGGATGATCATGCCGTCGACAGGTGCCGGTTCGCCTGTTTTGAGTTCGATAATATCGTCCAGGACAATACGGTTAGTCGGGATGGTCTGTGCGGCGCCATTCCGCAGCACGTGCGACTGGGAGGCGACAACTAGTGCCAGGCGATCCAGCGTCCATTTGGCGCGCAATTCCTGGATGATACCGATCAGTGCATTGAAAATGATAATCATGCCGAACAATGAATCCTGAGGCGCTCCAACCCAAAGAATTATTATGTAGAGAGCCCCTAATAATGCATTGAACCGGGTAAAGATGTTGGCAAACAAAATATGCCGATAGCTCCTGCTTGTCCGCGGGTGCGAGGCGTTGAGTTTGTTGGCGCTTTCCCGTTCTTTGACCTGCGTATTAGTCAGTCCCTCCGGTCCAACCGCCGTCTGCCGTTTCATGGAAGGGAGTGTGACTTCGGGGATGTCTTTGATGGCGGCCGGAGATAACCGGTAGCCGGTGAGGATAGAGTGCACCAAGGGAAATTTGCGCAATAATTGGGTAAACGCTTTTCTCCGGCTTGGGTCGATGGTGATCCATTCGGCAGCTATCCCGGTGATGACGATGAAGATGGCCAGTGTGATCAGGACGTAGTTGGACATGCCCGTATCATGCTGGGTATTTTGTACGGTAAATAGCCACGCGCTCATGCGGGCAAATAAAGAATTGATGTAATTGATGATGATATTAAAATCCATAAAAAGCTCTTTGCTGTCATTAAGTATAGCGGTATTTATGAGAAAAATATATAACA
>JBAYGJ010000076.1:0-2608 GCA_041666685.1 Patescibacteria group bacterium
AATTTACTTATGAATTATATGCAAACAAGGTATGCGTTTCCGGGTTTGTTGGGTGACGAGAAGATCAGCAATAAAAAAGCTGTTATTCGTTCAGAGAAGGGCAGCATTGAATTTGAATTGTTAAGCAAGGATGCGCCAAAAACCGTAAGTAATTTTGTGTACCTGGCGGAATCCGGCTATTACAATGGGCTTACTTTCCATCGGGTTGTTCCTGGATTTGTCATCCAGGGTGGCGACCCGACTGGTGATGGGACGGGTGGTCCCGGGTATCGTTTTGATGATGAACCAGTGGCGAGAGCGTATGACCAGGGGATTGTCGCCATGGCAAACGCCGGCCCGAATACGAACGGCTCCCAATTTTTCATCATGCTTGAGGATAATTCTACGTTACCAAAAAATTACACCATATTTGGCAAGGTATCGAATGGCATGGACGTGGTGCGGCGTATTTCAGTCGGCGATATCATGAAGTCTGTTACTATAGAAAAAAAATAATTATCGGGCAATGTACCGGCAGTAATTGAACACAGATTCTCCTGGGTAGGGGAGGGTTGACTTTTGCATTGGGTGTGCTAGGGTGAAATCAGGGGATGTTCCTTACAACACACAGCCTGATCGTACGGACACGTGTCCCAATCTAATTAATCATTAATTAGAAAGGGGGCCAGTATGATTGATTCATCATTGGTCCTATTTGGCGGGTTTCTCGTCGTGCTTTCCCTCAAACGGAAACATGCAAAATCCACAAAAAGGACTAAAGGCTTTCTTAGAATCTTTGTCATGCTTATTGACGGATTCGTTGTACTAGTAGGAATTTCTGCTCTGCTGTATGGATTTCTAAGATAAACAAATCAAGATCTCAGCCTACGGGTTGGGATCTTCTTTTTTGACTTGACATTTTTTTATGCATGGTATATAATAGCTATATAAGTAGTATATAATAAGTAACGAATACGGCATATGTTTTCCCATAAGCTCACCAGGAAGATTTTTCAAACCGGTAAATACAGCTATATCATTAGTGTCCCAAAGGAACTGATAAAGCATCTTGGATGGCAGCGCGGTGAATTGGTCGAAGTGGATTTGGACAAGACGGGGAAGAGGCTTACGGTGCAAAAGTTCAAATTTTAACTCATTGAAACATATATGTTAGATATTGGAATCATCTCAGTCGGTAAAATAAAGGAGCTGTATTGGCAGGATGCTATAGGAGAATACCTTAAAAGGCTGAAACCCTACTGCAAACTCACATTTCTGGAAGTTCCTGAGGAAAAGATTTCTTCCGTGACGGACCGGAAACGCATTCTTGACGTTGAGGGAGAACGGCTTGAGAAGATCCTGCCAAACGACACCTATCTGGTAGTCCTGGATAGCGTCGGAGTCAATGTGTCCTCCGAGGAATTCGCCAAAAAATTAGAAGGCTGGTCGTATTATGGCAAGCGTATTACGTTTGTCATCGGAGGGCCGCTGGGGCTGTCTCCAAAAATAATGACCAGGGCGAAAGTTTCGCTTTCACTCTCGCATATGACGTTCACCCACCAAATGGTCAGGGTCATACTCATAGAACAAATTTACCGCGCTGTCAGTATTATTCAGGGCAAGGCGTACCATTATTGACAGTAATGATGTGGTTGGATAGGATGTACTAATTGCTGGTACATTCTTTTTTCAATTGGAGGTCGATATGAGACTGTATTGGTACGCTGGTAAACGGATTGTTTTCCTCTGTTTGTTCTTTGGGATGTGCGGAGCATTAATAGCCGCTTTGGCCGACTGGAACAATTGGGCGATTTTCTCGATGGCTTGTTTGGGCACGCTCATTGGATCGGCGATCAGCTACCTCAGCTGGAACAGATGGGTGGACAACTGGGGCGGCTCATTGAATAAGTCACATTCCTAACTTATCCCAACTCCCACTGTTGGGCTCCAAGGAGCACCCCGCTCCTGCCCTGGTGTGCTGTGAACTCGCCAGGGTTTTTTTATTGTGAGTTTTTTCTAAGTAATGGCCTTTGCCTTCAGCACAGTATAAAAACATAGGAGGCCTCTCGCTTTGCTCGAGACGAAACCGCAAGTCCTGAGGCCCCTCGTGAGTATACTCGGGGCGAAACTTCAAGTAAGGTCCCTCCCCTGAATCAAGTTCAGGGTCGGGACGAAGTTGCAAGCTTCACTTGCAACTTCGGTTATTATTCGGTATACTATAAACAAGGGATTTATACATTATGATTGTGGAAAAACCCCATGAGCTGATTCGCGTGGTGGCGGACTTTAATGGCACTAAAGTCCGGCCTTTGGCATTTACCCGTAAGACCGGCCGGCAGTATGACATTGCCAGTGTTAATTTAGTCTACCGGCGCCGAGTGGGCGACCGTCAGGCATGGTGCTTTGCCTGTTCTGATGCTGCCAACACGTATGTTCTGTCATACGACCCCGACAGTCTGCAATGGATACTTGAGGAGGTGCAGATGGAGGGATAAAATAATATGCAACGCATTATCCTTCACTTTGACATGAACTCATACTTCGCCTCAGTCGAGCAACCCTTCGGCTCCTCCTCGGCAGGCTCGGAGTCGCTCAGGGTTGTTATTGATTAAACTATGACTACACCACG